>JAADHY010000443.1 GCA_013151585.1 Planctomycetota bacterium | reverse complement strand
CCCCCTGGGTCGCTGACCACTTCTCACTCTACGTCACTCTTCCGTTGCCGCAGCGGCCTCGGGCCGCACCGCTGGCAATCGGGGATTCGTTACTCCGATTGACCATCAGCCTGCTCGGGGTTGCTGAGGCCAAAAAAGCCCAACGCGCAAAACAAAGCGATTGCGGGAACCAGCGGCGCTCGCATTCGCATGTTCGACCAGTACAGCAAATGGACGACCGTGAAAGCGACCAAGAGCAAGAGCAAAGGCATCCAGCGTCGCCAGTCCGTACGGGGCAGACGCAGCAAGCCGAGCACCATACCAGCCGTCACCACCAGGTAATACCAACCGATGGCCCAGACCAGCGGCGACGGCAGAGCCGCTCGGGCGGGCCCCAACGGAACGGGGCTCCAAAGCCGCCGGAATCGTAGCCAACAAGAACGCAGAAACAATGCCGGCTGCCGAGCGATGTTGCGCCACGCGCGACGGTACATCCACCGATCGCGAGCCGGTTCCGATCGGACCGGTGGTTGAGCCGTTTCCATCTCGTGCCGAAGCGTTTCTTGCCAACGCCGTAGGCTTTCGCCGCTCCAAACCGCTCCCCACGGCTGAGCGACCACTTCTCGATAAAAGACCGGGTTGTTTCCAAGCAGCAGCGTGTAGCCGCCGTGTGTCGTTGTGACGATAGGAACACCGAATACACGCCAATTCCGGACGACCCACGGCGCAACGGTCAAGCCGGCCGCCAGAACGAGTACAAACGGCGACCGCTGCAATTGCCTCAATAGCGACCAGCCGCGGTCAGGCCGCCGCGTGAGCCTTTGCAAGCACCACCAAAAGGCGGCCAAACCACCAAAAGCCCAAATTGTTGGCCGGCACAGCGCGCACAGGCCAAACAGGACGCCGACGCTCACTTGACGCCACGTCCATCCCTCGACCTTCGCCGACGTCCCGGAACTGCCGTATCCGGCAGTCAGTAACAACATGACCAGAAAAGTGAAAACCGTCTCGGTCATCGGAAACGTGGTGTATTGCACGAGCAACGGATCGACCGCGACGAGAATGGCTGCAAGGAATCGGCCAGCTCCCAAGCCGAGTCGCCGTCCCAGCCGCAGCGTTAGCCAGACCGTGCCCACGCCGGCGGCCGTGTGCAAAGCGGCGATTCCAACTGTGCTGCAGCCGAGGCGGAACAGAAGGGCCAAAAGAATCGGATAGAGTGGAGGACGATAGGCCGTCGGCGAACCACCGACAACGCTCACGTACCCATGCCCTGCCGCCAAATTCCTCGCGATGGCCAGATAGGCATCCCGGTCCTCGAAAAAGTGGTCCCTCTGTGCGACAGCGACCGCCACACGCAAGGCAACAGCCAATCCGAACACGGCGATCGAAACCGCTCGGCTTCGTCGCTCCATCCACTCTGAGACCGATGCTATCACCAGCAGGTTCTCCGCTACTGTTCCTCCGGCCGTGGGACATGCGGCGTCTACACTTTACGTTCTTGGCCAAGTCCGGGAAACTGTGGCAACGCCCAACGGGCGGATCGTGCCCACGCCCCCTAAACAAATTGCGAGAAACCGACTTCGAGAACCTGTACGGCGCCGGAAAAGTCAACGCCTCGAACAGTTCCTCGGAGAACGCGGGCTCAGGAAACCGCGGAGAAACGGGCCGGAAATCTCAAGGGAAGATGACAGCAAACGCATCGAACTTGTTACAGCGACTGATCGCGTGGTCTCTTCGGAACCACTTGGCCATCCTCGGCGTGGCGTTGGCCGCGCTGGCGATGGCCTGGCCGGTGGCGGAACGGCTTCGCTTCGATCAATCGATCGAGTCGTTGTATTCGGAAGACGATCCGCATCTGCAGGACTACCTGGAAAGCAAGCGGCTCTTTGGCGGCGATGAGTTTGTGATTGTGGCGTACACCGATCCGAAGCTTTTCACCGAAGAGGGCTTCGCCCGGCTGCGAGAGTTTTCCCAGCAATTGAGCCAGACACCCGGCATCCGGGCCGGCAGCACGCAGAACCTGGCGGATGCTCTGGACCCGCCCAACTTGCCGCGGCACGCTCGACGCGTCCTCCGTCGTTTGCATCGGGAAGAGATGCGGGAACTGTTCCGCGGGATTCTGGTCGGAGATGACGATCAGACCACCGCAATTGTCCTGCGTCTCGAGGATGAACGCCGAGCGTCTGTCCCCCGAGCAGAGACGATTGCCGCAATCCGCCGGCTGGCGGCCGCGCACAACCCGCCGGCGCAGGTGCGAGCCGGTCCAGATTCACGACATGTTCCGTTATGTCGAGGAAGATGGCCGCACGCTGTTTTGGGTGTCGTTGGCCGTACTGGCGTTGGTCATCCTGGTGCTGTTCCAGAGCGTCCGATGGGTGATCCTGCCGCTGGCCGTGGTCGTCGCAGCGATCGTTTGGACTGAGGCGTTATTGGTGACCAGCCGCATGAAACTCAGCATGGTCAGCTCCATGCTCAATTCGCTCATGACCATCATCGGCATCGCCACGGTGACTCACGTCACCGTACGGTTCCGCGAGCATCGGGTGAGCCGGGATCGGGTCGACGCGCTTCGAGAAACGCTCATCGATCTGGCACCGCCCGTCTTTTGGACGTGCGCCACCACAGCAGTGGGCTTCGCCGCGCTGCTGTGCAGTTCGATCACGCCCGTCCGCAGTTTCGCGATCATGATGGCTCTGGGAACGATGATGGTCCTCGTGTCGGCGGCCGCTGTCTTGCCGGGTGGAATCCTGCTGGGGCGATGGGGGACCGACCCCCACCAGGCGCCGGCCGAGCCGCTTTTGGGCAACATCCTTTCGACAGCCATGGGGTGGGTGGAACAGCGGCCTCGCGTGCTGGCCGGCGGGGCAGTTGCGGTCGTCGTCTTATCGGCCGCGGGGCTTTCGCGGTTGAAGGTCGAAACCGATTTCAGCCGCAACTTCCGCGAATCGAGCAGCATCATCCGGGCGTTGAATTTCGTGGAACAGAAGTTAGGCGGAGCCGGAACGTGGGAGATCAACTTTTCCGCGCCAAAGAGTTTGTCGGAGGAGTACTTGGACCAATTGCGGACGGCCGCGAAGGACCTGCGAAAGCTGGAATCCCAGGGGCCGAAGGGAATCCGCAAAGTCGTTTGCCTGACGGACGGACTGGACCTGATCCCCACGATCCCCTTTATTTCCTCGAGCCTGGAAAAGAAACGTGAGCTGCTTCGTGATCTGCAGCCGGATTTCGAACCCAGCCTCTATGCCGCAGAGGCAGGGCGGATGCGAATCGTGCTGCGAGCCAGCGAGCGACAGCAGGCGACGTCCAAACACGAACTGATCGACCGGGCCGTCGCGACCGTCCGCCAGACTTTTCCCGACGCTAAAGCCACCGGCCTGTTCGTCCTGTTGACGTTCTTGATTGAGAGTCTGTTGCGGGATCAGCTTCTCAGCTTTCTGCTGGCGGCGACGGGCATCGGCCTGATGATGAGCGTCGCGTTCCGCAGCGTGCGCATCGGACTGATCTCGCTCGTACCAAACCTGTTTCCGATCGTGTTGGTGGTGGGAACGATGGGCTGGATCGGCCTGCCGATCAATATCGCCACCGCGATGATCGCCAGCGTGTCCATGGGGCTGACGGTCGACTCGAGCATCCATTACTTGACGTCGTACCGACGGTCTCGGCGGGCCGGTTTTGGGGTCATCGAAGCGCTCCACCGAACGCATGCCAGCGTCGGACGAGCGCTGGTGTTTGCCAACCTAGCTCTGATTGTCGGCTTCAGCGTTTTGACGCTATCCCATTTCATTCCGCTGGTCTACTTCGGCATCCTTGTCAGCGTCGCGATGTTGGGCGGCTTACTGGGGAATCTGCTCCTTTTGCCGCTGCTGCTGGCCTGGCTGGAACGCCCTCCCGAACACAAAGCCGAGCGGAAAACGACGACGGCCACCGCGGACTGGAGGCCGTCGTAAGCACAACGCGGTCCCCCCTGCTGTTCTATCTTCCGAACTCTTTGGCGTCGGCATCGGCGGCGTCGCGCAGGCGTTCGGGGAAGTCTGGAAAGGCGGCCAGGACGCGGGCCCAATTCGGGATGGCTTCGCCGCCGGCCGGGTCTTCCTGGAAGATGTGTCCCGCCGCGTCGATCTGCCGAGCAAATCCCTCCACGGCCTGTTCTTCTTCGTGACGGTCGCACACCAGGCCGTTCATTAGCGCGTCGGCGTGATACTTGCGGATCGCGTCCTGGGCCAAACGCAAGTAGGCGCAACGCAACGTCACGAAATGCTCCGCTTCAAAGCTGCTGCCCATGCTCGCCAGCGACCGGAAAATGGTCGTGAGGATGTCGCGAGCCATCTTCATGAGCCCTTTGTCAGGGTCTTCTAAAGAGAGCGGCTGGTGTTTGTGCTCGTATTGCTCGCACAACTCGACCTGGCAAACCCGCTTGACCGATGTGTTGCGGAACACCTCGGCCAACGTGCCGACCTCCAGACCCCAGTCGCTCGGGATGCGGTTCGAGCGGGCCAAAGTCGACGTCACGGCAAACTCACCCGACAGCGGGTACCGGAAGCTGGCCAGGTACGTCAGGAATCGGTTGTGTCCGAGCATCGAGATCAGCGCTTGCAGCAGCGGAAGCACCAGCAACCGGACGACGCGTCCGTGCATCCGGTCGGTCACCCGCGCGTAGTACGCTTTGCAGAACTCGAAGTCCAGACTCGGATGAGCCATCGGCAGACACAGTCGCGCCAGCATGCTGCGTCGGTAGTTGACGATGTCGCAGTCGTGCAGGACAAACGCCTTCAGCCGTCGATCCGCCAACAAGTAACCGAAAGCGGTCCAGACAGAACGGCCTTTGCCGGGGATCGACAGGTTCAAGCCCTCCTCGATCAACGTATCGTACAAGGCTTGGACGCGAGGTCCGTCCGTCCAGAGAATCTGAGCCCGATCGCCCAACGGCCGCAACAGGCTCGCGGTTTCTCGATAGTCCTGTTCACTGGGAGCCACTCCCAACACAACCACGATCTGGTCGACGTAATCCACCTCGCTCAGTTCTTGCATAATGCGCGCAAACGGCTCGGCACGCATGTCCGCCGCCGTCACCGGCAGGACCAGTCCGATGGGATAAGTCCGGCACGCTTTACGCAGCTTCGCCTCCAGGTGTTCATCGTCGCCTGTGCGCAGATCGTGAAGTGTGGTGATATCGCCAAACTGGTAGAAATCCGGCATGGTTTCCCTCCCAAGAAATCCTCTGGTCGGTCGTTTCCGCTTTGACCGTTTCGTGTGATGATCGGATCACGGCTTCGGGACACCGTGAGAACGGCGTCCGAGCCGCTGATGGCATCTCCCTTCCGGCCGTGCCGCGGTGAGGCTTTCCCGCGAGCTTAACGTTTCTGCCGGGAACTCAACCAGCGCCGGCCGGTACCTCGCAATGGATGATCGGCTGAATGACCTGACACCCGATGGCTTCCAGTTCCATCTTCAGACGCTCGAACATGGCTTCGTCCCGGTAGGTTCCGATAATCGCCCCTCCGCTGCCTGCAAATTTGGCCGAAGCGCCGACGTGGCGAGCCGTCTCGACCATTTTGACGTGGCTGGGGGCCAAATCGCAAATGCGCCGGCGAAGATCGAAATTCTCGTCGATCAATCGCCCCAGCCGCTGGGCGTCCTGTGAGAGGATCGCATCGCGGGCCTCCTCGGCTAATTCGGCGAAGCGCTGCATCGCCCGAAGAACCTCCGGATCACCGTGCTCGTATCGGGTGCGAAGCGGGGCATGAGTCTGTTCGGTGGGCTCGCTGGCCGCCGTGCTGAACGCCAGATAGAGCGGCGGCAACAAGGCCGGGTCGAGCGGTTCGTACCGTCCGCATTGGTACCCCTCGATCGCCCGCATCGCCTCCCGCGAAAAGTCCATGTAGACCAGGCCTTCGTAGACTTGGATCACCCGGTCCTGCAACCCGGCCGTAATCCCCAGCTCTTCTTGTTCGACGCTGAGCACCAGAGACGGCTGAACCTCCTTCGGAATCGCCACGTCGTAGAAATCCATCAACGCCCTCAGCGTGGCCACGATAATCGCGCTAGAGCCGGCTAGCCCGACCTGGCGCGGGATGTCTGTCTCGTATCGGACCGAGAAGTTTCGATCGTGCAGCCGAAGTCCGCGCCGGTTGCAGTATTCGACGAACTTCTTTACTGTCGCCTTGACCAGTCGAATGCCGCCGTAGTAGCCGTGCAGCTCCACGTCGTGCAGCAGTTCTTGCACATTCTTGAAACGGCAATGATCCTCTTGGCTCAGAATCAGCTCCAGGTCTTCCCATTCGTAGAGCACGACGCGAGCCGAATAGTTACGGACGATGATTGAAATCGTTTTTCCGTGGTATCCGTCGGACGGGTTCCCCACCAGTCCGGCTCGCGCATACGCCTGACGCCGCAAAATCTGCATGGTCACACCGGTCGCTGCGAATTCAACAAAGCTTGAAGATGCTTGTGAAGCCCCTCGCCGTAGAGAGGATCGGCCAACGCAAACTCCACAAAGGCTTCGAAGTAACTTTCGAAATTGCCGATGTCGTATCGTCGTTCTTCGGGAGCCAGCCTCACGCCGATTCCCTTGGCCCCATTGCGCAAAAGCAACCGAATGGCGTCAGTCAGTTGGATTTCGCCCGCCTTGCCCGGAGGCGTCTGCTCGAGCATGTCGAAGATTTCCGGCGCGAAAACATATCGGGCCGCGACGGCCAGATTGCTAGGTGCCTCATCGATGTCCGGCTTCTCGATCAAGTCTTCCAGCTCGAAAACGTCGTCCACCTCGCCCCGCGGCTTGGCGATGCCGTAGCGAACAACTTCTTCCCGCGGGACCTCTTCGAAGGCAACCACCGCTTTGATGTCGTCCGATCGCTCGAACTGCTCGATCAGCCGCTGCACGATCTTCGATTGAGCGTGCAGGCCAATAATCGAGTCCCCCAACGCAACGACGAATGGTTGGTTCATAATGAGCGGCCGAGCGCACAGGACGGCGTGCCCCAACCCCAGCGGCCGCCTTTGTCGCGTGTAAAAGTACTCCATCTGTTGGCGCTCGAAGTCCAGTTCGGCCAATTGGTCTTCTCGCCCCGTCTCCCGCAAATACTGGATCAGCTCGCCGTTGATGTCGAAGTGGTTCTCGATTGACGTCTTGCTCGCCCCCGTGATGAACAGTAGCCGTTTGATGCCCGACAGGGCGAGCTCTTCCACCACGTACTGAACGATCGGCTTGCGGCCGACCGGCAACATCTCTTTCGGCTGCGATTTGGTCGCCGGAAGCAGCCGCGTCCCCTGGCCCGCCACGGGAACCACTGCAAGATCGATTGTCATGGACAAGGATCCTTTGTCCTCCGAGAAAAGTTTTCTCTCGTTTCAAAGCTTTACTGAAGGGCCGCCCTGTTGGTATCCCGGGCGCCGTCGGGTCCTTTTTCCTGTTCCCCCGTTTGTAGGAGAAGGTGGCCGCCATACATGGCTGTTTGATCGTCTAGCGAGTGGCCGTCAAGGTCGCCGAACCGCCGGAAAACGAACAACGGACACCCGCTCGCCGTGAACTGACCGCAGCGGAGCCGTGTCGAAATTCGGCTCGCTTTTGCCATAACCACGACTATAGCACTGCGTCCTACCCACTCACAACCGCAGCTTCCACGTCTGGACAGAAGGATGCCGAGATAGCGAGCGGTCACGGAAAACGATTGGCGAGGCGCGACAGCTCCTCGGCGCGAAGCGCGTCTTCGAGCCCCGTCGGGACGTCGAACTTGAGCATGATGCGGCGATTTCCCGCGGTGCGGAAAAAAAGGAGTCGGAAATACCGGTCAGAAAGGCTGCTCAAGCCATGGAAGCTTTGACGCCCGGTTTTTGCTCCATGCGACCGGCACGATGCGTGGGGTTTCACATCCAGAATGCCACCAGTGGGCTCCCGGCGAGACCGCCCGGAAAACCCGCCGTTGACACACTTTTCGGTCGCTTGTACATTCCACCGCGAGTCGCAACGGCGCCGAGCCAGTGGCCTTCGGCATGGCCCGCGAAGACTCGGCTCGCCGAGCCGTACGAGAAGTCAGAAACGGGACGGAGTTCCCGGGAAGCGATCAGGCAGTCGGCTGGCGGAAGCCACGGGAATCAGGCGCTCACAAGGAACACGACCGCGGTGCAATCGGTTGGAGGCATCGCGTTGGGATGTCACGGAGGACGGCGGTGTCCCGAAAAGGCTGGATCATGGTTGGCCTGGCGGCAACTTCGACACTTTGGGCGTGGGGCTGTTTGCGGTCGTCGGCTCTCCCGCCGCAGCCGTCGCTATCATTTCGGACCAGGCCGTCTCATCCCGGGCTGACTGTTCCGCAGTCGACCCCGCCGGCTCGAATCCGGCCGCCGTCCACGGACGGCTTGGCATTTGAATCCTGGAAGCCACAGTCGCCGGAACGAAGCTGGCGCTACATCGTGATCCATCACACGGGGACGGATTGGGGGAATGTGGAAAGCATCCACCAAGCTCATCTGAAGCGAAAAGATAAGAATGGCCGCCACTGGCTCGGCATTGGATATCATTTCGTTATCGGAAACGGCCACGGCATGGACGATGGGCGAATCGAACCGACTTTCCGTTGGAAAGAACAGATTCAAGGAGCCCACGCCGGTGTGGCCGAATACAACGAGTTCGGCATCGGGATCGCCCTGATCGGCAACTTCGAAGAATCGCCGCCGACGGCTAGCCAACTGGCGTCGGTGAAGCGGCTGGTTTCCGTACTGGCTCGACGGTACGGCATCGATTCGCGAAACGTCGTCGGTCACAGTGAGATCAAAGCCACCGCCTGTCCGGGTGCGCTGTTTCCGATGGACGAACTCCGACAGAGTGTTTTGTTTACCTGGAACGGCGGCCGGCGGTCGGCGCCTGCTGTCTTGCACGTCGTCAGCCTGAAAGGGATGCATCTACCGTGACTCCGCACTTCTCGACGCCGTCTTGGCCCAACCGGATTCGGCCGGCCTTCGACGGGCCGACCGCACTGCCCGACCAACCGCTCTGGCTGGCCGATCGACTCACCCACCCCAAAACCGACGAGACCCGTACGGACGCGGCTCGCTCCCGCTCAGCAGAGCTGCCCTGCGTGTACACCCCGGAGAACTACGAGGCGAACTATCCGTATCCGCTCATCGTTTGGTTGAGCGACCCGGGTCATACGGTTCAAGAACTGATGGAATTTGCGCCTCGCATCAGCACGCAGAACTACCTGGCCACGGCCCTGTCAGGTTGTGGGCTGCTGGAAAGCCTGTTCCGAGCGCTGACAGGCATTGCGAACCTGCCAGTCGACGAGACAGCCGAGCGGATTTATGAGCGCGTGCGGCAGATCCGGCGGTGCTACCACATCCACACGGAACGCGTTTACGTGGCCGGCTGCGATCTGGCAGCAACGTTGGCCCTGGAACTCCTACTGCAGCGGCCCGAGTGGTTCGCTGGGATGCTGGGCTTCGGCCGCGTCGAGATTCCGCATGGTCGGTCTTTGCGCCATTTCCGCCAGCTCCGCGGAAAGCGAGTTTTCATCGGCGCTGATCTGCGACAGCCTCGCAAGGCGCTGGCAACGTTTCTTCGAACCGGCCGACTGTTGCATTCGGCCGGCCTGGACGTTTCGGCCCGCTTGTATGACGCCAACGAGCCGGTCACTTCTGAAATGCTTTCCGACGTCAACCACTGGCTCATGGAAGGCATCTGCGCGTCCAACTTGGTGTGAGGCACAGAGGCCGTGATTCCATTTCCGCGGCTTCTCATGACATCGCAGCTCCACACAGTTCCATCGTTTTCGGAGCAAACGACGACGCTTGCTCTGCGATCGGCTATACTGCGGGCAGCCCACTCGCTGCTCAGATTCTGCTGCTTCTGAGCTGGCCGAGATGCCGTATGTGATACGGGGCGTCTGCCATCCGCGGTCGAGGTGGCCTCATCCGCCGACACAACTGCTTCGGCAAACTGCCGCCGTGAGGACCATCGGCCCCGTCCCGCGGGAACAAGCTCGAATCCGGAAGCGGTCATTTCAAGTTTGCTTCTGGATCCGGTATTGAGTTCCAGTTTTCGAAGGACCGTAGCCAATGCAAACAAACCCGTCGGGCAGCATAAGGATGCTTCTGGCGCTGGCCGTATTGGGATCGGCATCCGTCCAAAGGCTGGATGCAGCCCAGCAGTCAATGACCGCTTTCCCAGGGTCAGCGAACAGCCTTGTCGTGCTCGACGGTGGCCAACCCTATTTTGAGTTGAGTTTTACGGGCTGGGGGCCGAACTGGAGATATCTGCACTTTCGCGGCCGTGTGGCGTCTGGGAACGGCACGAGCCGGCTGGCGAGCTCGGCCCGCGTTCAACCTTCCGGCGCGACAGTCTCTTTCGACGTGGAGGTGCGACCAAACTCGCCTCGGCAATTGCAACTTGTCGTCAACGTGTCAACCGACCGCGACACGGAGCTCACTTCCCTGATCGCGTCCCTGGAGCTGGACGGAAAGGCGTTTGCCGGCGGAAAAGTCATCGTGAAAGATGAAAGTGGCGCGCAACGCACGGTGACGCTCCCTCTCGGACGAAAAGGGCTGGGCCGGTCGGTTCGACGATTTACGTTGGTTGATGCCGCCGGCCGGCGCGCCGTGATCCAGCTTCAGCCGCCGTGTGAGATACCGTCCGACAGAGCCGCCCGCATTGTTTTGGTTGGTCGCCGCTTCTCGGCCAGACGAGCTCGACGAGTGACACTGACGGTCGAATTGCCAAAGCCCGTCGCTTACTACGCTCTTGCCGATCAACTTCCGGATGACGTGGATGCGGATCAGTGGTTCCCCTTCCGACCGAGCGCGGACGGCGTCGGCGAGAACGTGTTGAGCCTGTCCGATTGGATCGAAAAGCCGGCTGGCAAGCTCGGGCGCATCACGCGTGACGGCGACCGGCTCACCTACGGCGGTCGCCCGTTCAAAGTGTGGGGGATCAACGTCTGCTATAGTTCGTGCGCCCCGGACAAGCGACTGGCCGAAAGACGAGCGCGCTTTTATGCACGCTATGGGATCAACGCGGTCCGGCTGCACAAATTCGCCGACGGGCCGGGCTGGGCGGGCATCCAATCAAAAGACAGCTTTGCGCAATTCGACGCGGAAAGCCTCGATCGCATGGATTACTTCATCGATCAGCTCAAGAAACACGGCATCTTCGTGGCTCTGTCCGCTCACTTTGGCACGATCCAGATTGGTCCGGATGATTTGAAAGACGTGCCGTACGCCGAAGAGTTCGGCCGATTCCATCCGAGACAAAAACGCATCACCGCTCCGGCCAGCGCCTTTTTCTACTCGCCCGAACTGCAACAGCTCCACATCCGCCAAATCGTGAATCTGCTTCGGCACCGCAATCCTTATACCGGTTTGACCTATGCCGAAGATCCGGCCATCGCTTTTGTGGAGATCATCAATGAGCAAAGTGTGCTGTTCTACACGTCGATGCAGCCGCTGAAAGCCAGCCCCACGTTGCGCCGGAGCGTCGCCAAACGCTTTTGTGATTGGCTCCGGCAGCGTTACGGCCGGCACGAAGCTCTGGCCCAAGCTTGGGGCCGCCGAGCCTTCGACAGCTTTCAAGCGGAAGGATTTCCCTCAGTCGGCGAGCACCTCGACAAGAACAATATCCTGCCGTTGGGCAACCCTTGGTATTGGGATCCGGACCAGTTGAACGGATCCCAGGGTTTCCGGAAGCGGCGGTTGCTTGACACGCTGGAGTTTCTCTACACGCTGCAGTGCGAGGCCTATGACCGTTACGCCAAAGCCGTGCGGGCGGCCGGCTACGACGGCGAACTCATCGGCTCCAATTGGCAGGCCGGCCGGGCCTTCAGCCACTATTACAACCTGCATTCCGATTACCGGGTCGGGCTCATCGATCGTCACAACTATTTTGGCGGTGGCCGGGGCTCGCGTTTCAATGACGCCAGTATGCTCCGCGTGCCTGGCGGCGGGATGTTGAGTGCTGGAATGCAACAGGTGATCGATCGGCCGTTCATGTTGTCCGAGTGGGTCCATGTGTTTCCAAACCCGTGGGGTGTGGAGGGGCCGGCAATCCTCGCAGCGTATGGGCTAGGGCTGCAGGGCTGGGATGCCTCGTTTGTGTTTCAAAACCGCGACGAGGGCCGGTTTCTGGACGAACTGGGACGCAGTCGCTGGGAGGTCATGACACCGCAGATTCTCGGCTTGTTTCCGGCCGTAGCTCGGATGGTCCTGCGGGGCGACGTGCGCGAGTCGGACCAAGTGGCTCCGCGATTCGTCCACATCCCCTCCCTTCGGGACGCAAGACTGGACTTCGACGATCGCATCGTGCAGCAGTACGACATCAAGAGTTTTGACAGCGACAAGGTGCCTGCGCAGGCGTTGGCCGCCGCCCGATGCGTGATCGACTTCACGGATCGTGACCGGTCAACTCCTATGTTCGACTTAATTCCTTACCGCCATGACGGGGCGTTGGTCTCCAGCACGCGCCAACTTCGATGGTTCCCTGGACAAACCAAGCACGATGGAATGATTACGATCGACACGCGGGCCACAAAGGCAGTCATCGGTTTCGCCGAGGGACGACGGTTTCAGTTGGGCAGCGTGACGATCACGCCGCAAAGCCGCTTCGCTGCAATCTTTGTGACGGCGCGCCAGCGGGATCGCGACCTTTCCAATGCGAAGGACATACTGCTAATTGCATTGGCCCGGGCGCGGAATACCGGAATGAAAACCTTTGGCAATCGACTGATTCAGCGAGGCGGGCCTCCCATCCGTCTGGAGCCGGTGCGAGCGGAAATTCGACTTCAGCGCCGGGGGCGTTTCCGGGTCTACCGGTTGGATCACAGTGGCCGTTTAACTCAGGAGACTTTGACTCCATTGAGCGGTACGATTCGACTCGATACGGGGCGAGACCGGACGCCGTACTATCTGATCCGTTACGAGTGATTCCCGGGGCTTGGCAGCCGCATGCGCCGGGGTTTACAATGGGCGGGCTATTCGGATGTCCGTTGGGGTGGTCCGCCGTGCGGGTCGCCGGCTCTAGCGGATACCGTGTAGCAGCGCGGGAATCAGCGGGACAGAGTGTTGGCACTCCTTTTTTGAGAAGCGAGGGAAGCCATGCCTGGGACGGGATTGCTGATCGTGGGGGCTGTAGTCGTTGTCGTGGCGCTTTACTTTGTAGGCGTCTACAACAAGCTGGTGCGACTGCGGAACCGATACAAGAATGCCTTCAGTCAGATCGACGTGCAGCTCAAGCGTCGCTATGACCTAATCCCCAATCTGGTCGAGACGGCCAAAGGGTACATGAAGCACGAGCGCGAGACGCTCGAGGCGGTCATTCAGGCTCGCAACGAAGCGGTTTCCGCAGGCCAGCGGGCCGCCCAGAGCCCGGGCGATCCGGAAGCCATGCGCGGCCTGACCGGCGCCGAGGCCACATTGACCGGAGCCTTGGGCCGTTTGTTTGCGTTGGTTGAGAATTATCCGGACTTGAAGGCCAACCAGAATATGCTGGCACTGCAAGAGGAGTTGACCTCGACGGAAAACAAGATCGCTTTCGCCCGTCAGGCCTACAACGACGCCGTCATGCAGTATAACACGACGCGCGAATCGTTCCCGCAGTCGATCGTGGCCAACATGGGTGGATTCACCGAAGCCCAGTTGTTCGAAATCGAGGAACCGGAACAGCGAGAAGCGCCGCGGGTCAGCTTCTCCTAGTCAGCCGGACGCGCGAAGGATCCTCACGAGTGTCCCGGCGACAAAAGTTAGTTGATCTGCTGCGTGGGGCTGCCGCTTACCGGCACACCGACCGTCGAGACGGAATTCGAAGGCCCCAAATGCGAACCGCTGATCTGTTCCGCCGAAAAAGGCTTCACAGCGATGGACTTCTTTGAAGCGCAAGATCGAGCCCGTCGCAACACCTTTTGGCTGGTCGTCCTTTTCCTCACCGCGGTGGCGCTGATTATCGCGGGTGTTTATCTGCTGATTGCTGGCGTCTGGATGATGGCCAGCCAACCGAGCGAGCCGGGCCAGCCGGTCGTTCAGCCCTCGCTGTGGGATCCCGAGATGTTCGCTCTGGTGGCGGGCGCCACTTTACTGATCGTCTTCGCAGGTAGCCTCTACAAGACGATGGTGCTTTCGGCCGGCGGAGAGGCGGTCGCCTCGCTCGTCGGTGCCCGGCCCATCAACCCGGAAACCCGCGACTTTTACGAACGGCGGCTACTGAACGTCGTCGAGGAGATGGCCATCGCCTCCGGCATAGCCGTTCCGACCGTCTATGTCCTGGACGGCGAAGAAAGCATCAACGCCTTCGCCGCCGGGTTGGGCCGAGAAGACGCCATCGTCGCCGTCACTGAAGGGACACTTCGCCTGTTGAAACGGGACGAGCTCCAAGGCGTCGTCGCCCACGAGTTCAGCCACATCCTCAACGGCGACATGCGGATGAACGTGCGGCTCATCGGAATTCTGCACGGAATTTTCTTGATCAGCATGATCGGCTATCTCTTGTTTCGCTCAGTCGCCCACGGTGCCAGAGTGCGGCGTCGCAGCCGTAACGGTGGTGGGGGAGAACTTGCCCTCATCTTGATCGGGTTGGGACTAATGGCTTTGGGCTGGATCGGGGTGTTCTTTGGGAGGCTGATCAAAGCGGCCGTCTCGCGCCAACGCGAGTTTCTTGCGGATGCTGCCGCCGTTCAGTTCACGCGCAATCCGGACGGCATCGCCGGAGCTCTGAAGAAAATCGGCGGCCTGGTTTATGGCTCAAGGGTCGACAACCCGCACGCTGAAGAAATTAGTCATCTGTTTTTCGGCGACGCGTTCCGCCGGCGCACACGGCTGTTTGCCACCCATCCGCCGCTGGAGGAGCGAGTTCGTCGAATCGATCCGAGCTTTGACGGACGGTTTCCCAAGGTGTCACCTGAACCGCTGGCGGCCGAAGAGGAAGAGGGGCCGAGCTGGGATGTGTCCAGTCAGCGGACCGCCATTCGGAACCGTGCGGCCCGACCGACCCGCGAGGTTGCCCGTCAGCAACTGCCATTCGACCCCATGGTCGCTCTGGCCACCGTCGGCACCATGGCCATGGACCATTTGGCTTACGCCACGGCTTTGCGTCAAGAACTGCCAAAACCGCTGGCCGAGGAGGCCCGCAACCCGTTCGGCGCGCGAGCCGTCGTCTACGGCCTGCTGCTCGACGAGGACACGGATGTCCGACAGCGGCAAATGCAAGAACTGCAGCAACGTGCCGATCCCCAAGTGATGGAACTGCTCAAGAAAAAACTGCTGCCGCATCTGAACCGCGTCTCGGCCGAAATGCGGTTGCCGCTGGCCTCGATGTGTCTGCCCGCTCTGCGTCAGCTTTCGCCGTCTCAATATCAGACGTTCCACGAGTGTGTCACGCGATTGGCCAAGGCCGACCAGCGGATCAGCGTCTTCGAGTATGCCTTGCACCGGCTGTTGTTGACGCATCTGACGCCGCAGTACCGACCGCAAAAACGTCGGGGCGTGCAGTATTACAGCATGAAAGGAGTCGGTCGCTCGTGCCAGGTGCTGCTCTCGGCGCTGGCTCACTTTGGACACGACGACCCGGCCGAGGGACAGCGTGCTTACGAAACGGCGGTCTCACTTTTGCGTCTGAAAGCACCTCCGCCTTTGTTAGCTCGTTCCGAGTGCGGAATTGCCGAAATCGACCAATCGCTGCGGACTTTGCGCGAAGCCAGCCCGGCGGTCAAGAAACGGGTTTTGGAAGCCTGCATGGCGTGCGTAGGAGCCGATCAGAAAATCACGGTCGCCGAAGCCGAACTGATCCGTACCATTGCCGACACGCTCGACTGCCCCATGCCGCCGCTGCTGGCTGGTTCCCTTTCGGCCCCGGCTGCGTCCTGACCGAATGTGGCCGGACCAAGCGCGGGGGAAAGGCCACGAAAAACACGAAAAAGGAGTGGCCGCCGGGGCGTACGCCATCGCGCTTTGCAAAAGAGTCACCCAGGGAAGCCGATTCTTTCTTCCACAGATCGCAAGGTAATCTTGCTGGAATTGCCCATATGAGTCTCTGAGCGGCTGTAGGACCATCAGAGCCAAAGCGCACTTCACCGGCTTGGGGACGCGCTACGTCTGTTTGATGCGTGGGACGACACCGGCGAGCCCCCGGAAAGCTTTGTCCGAGTCACGGTTCACCACGTGAGAGGACGTGAAGAATTGGCCCGGCCCGCCTGGGCCAGCCCCTCACAGCGAAGCGCCATGCCGCGCACCGCGAATTCCACCGCGCGATCTGACCGCCGTCACAGCCCCCAATCGGAAAAAAACTCGTTTCATCAGGCCAATTAGGGCTGTATGGCGTTTGCGTCCGTAAGCACACGCGCCTGAGCATACTGGGGACCGGGCCGGTGGAAGCCCTGGGCGACGGTGCGAGCCACGTCGTAGGGGAATCCACGCCGCCGAGCCAGACGGGCGGCCAAACGGACAAAACGCGCCTTCTCCAGCCGCTCCTTTCGCGGCAGGGCGACCAGGATTTCGTTGCCGGCACCGATCGACTGAATGACGACTAATTCGTCAAAGGCCGCCTGATACGTGCGGATCATTTCATCGTGCAGCGGGTTGGCGTCGCGGCTCCAGATGTTCCCCAAAGCCACACCGCGCGGCGTCAAGGCCCGTCGGACCGCCTGCAAGAATTCCAGCGTTGTTAGATGATACGGCACGTTCTCCGCACCGAAGGCGTCCAGAAAGATCACGTCGTAGGGTTTGCGACACTCCTCAATGAACTTGCGACCGTCGGCCACATGCGCCCGCAGCCGAGCATCCTCGGTGAAACCGAAAAAACGTTTCGCAACTCGCACCACCGCCGGGTCGATGTCGACTACGTCGATCGCCGTCTCGGGATAGTGCTTATGCAAGAAGTTCGGAATCGTTCCGCCTCCGAGCCCAATAACCAACACGCGTTTCGGATTCTCGACGAGCGCCATGCCCGCCAACATGGCCTTCGCGTACGGCAATTCCAGGTGATCGGGATCGCCCAGTTTGACGACGCTCTGTCGGGCGCCGCCTTCCTCAAACCACAAAGTGCGCAATCCCTTCTCGTCTTCGGTCACCAAAATTGTGTTGTACGACGACGTCTCCTGATGGAGCACCCGTTGCGCGGCTGCAGGAAGAGTTGCCGTCCCCGTGAGGACGATCGCGACCAAGCCGGAGGCGAGTGATTGTTGTCCAAGCATGGAATCCGAGCCTCATTCCCCGGGAAACGGAACCGGCCTCCCGCCAACGCAGACGAGACGGACTCGATCATACGACGTTCCGCAAGCGTTGCCAAACGAACCGCTGTCGCGCAGAATCGTGGTCGCCTCTCTCGCCGCGGGATGCCGCGCGTGCTGCGGCGATGGTTTTCGTCGTTGTATTGCCTGCGGAGCGCGCTGGGAGGCTTGCTTCACGCAGAATACTCGCCGCCGGAACAACGCACGTGGAGAAGAACTCAAGCCTGGCGCGGAGCCGCCGTTCGGCTCAAACGATCCGCCCTGACGCATCAGCCTCAGATCAAGGAATCACGCCATGAAAGTCTTTCGGCCCGACTCGCTGGACGCTCGTACTGCCTCTTGTTGGCTTCGAAGTCTTCTGGTGATGGGGATGATTCTAATCGCGGGAGTGTCGACCTCGGTCGGCGAGGAGCCGGAAGACCGCGTTCCGCTGACGACCTCCGAACTGCGACACGCTCGGAAACAAAAGCTCCGAACGCCGCGTCGTATCATCGCCAACAACGACGGGTGCGACTGCCTTTACTTCCCCAAGGACCTGAAACCGACGGTGGCGAACTTCCTGGCGCAGCGGACGACCGATCTGGCCGGTACCCAGGTGGACACGATCGCCTATTGTACGATTAGTTCGGGATTCAGCTATTTCACGCACAAGACGCGCGTCGGGACGCTTCTTTCACACTCCGCTTCGGATTTCGGCATCGCGCCCGATAAACGCAACATCGCCCGTGAACTGATCGCTCAGGGCACCGACCCGCTGCGTGCTGTGGTTGACTTCGGCCACCGGCACAACATGGAAGTCTTTTGGTCGATGCGCATGAACGACACCCATGACGTCGCGCATCATCCCGACCGACCGTATTTTCTGTTCCCGCCGCTGAAGAAGGAGCATCCCGAATGGCTCGTGGGGGATCCCATCCGCCGTACCCCTTACGGACGGTGGAGCTCGGTCGATTACGCCCGCCCCGAAATCCGCGATCTGGCTTTCCGGTTCATCGCGGAAGTCTGCACGAGTTACGATGTCGATGGGATTGAGCTCGACTTCTTCCGCCATCTTTGCTTCTTCAAAAGCACGGCGTTCGGAAAAGCAGCGACGGACGACGAGCGGTTTCAGATGACCGATCTGCTGCGGCGAGTGCGCCGGATGACTGAGCAAGTGGGCTGCCGGCGCGGAAAGCCCATCCTGGTCGCCGTCCGCGTGCCCGACTCGGTCGAGTATTGCCGCGACATGGGACTGGACCTGGAGCGTTGGCTGCAAGAAGGATTGATCGATCTGCTGATCACGACCGGCTACTTCCGGCTGAATCCGTGGACGTACACGGTCCAGTTGGCTCATCGGTACGGCGTGGCGGCGTATCCTTGTCTGAGCGATTCGCGAGTGCGCGGTGAATCGCGGTTCCGACGAGCTTCGTTGGAAGGCTACCGGGGCCGGGCCATGAACGCGTGGGCGGCGGGAGCCGACGGCATTCACATCTTCAACTTCTTCGATCCCAAGGCACAGCTTTGGCGCGAGCTCGGCGATCCCCGAACGCTGCTGGCCAAAGACAAGCTGTACTTCGTCACGGTGCGCGACGGCAATCCCAATTCCTTCCTGGCCGGCGGGGATCGCTATTGCCGCGTGCCCGTACTGACGCCATCGCATGCCGCCCGACTGGTGCCCGGTCGTCAGTGGGAGACGGAGCTGACGATGGGAGAAGACGTCGCGGACGCGCGCCGGGCTGGCTTCGAGCCTGAGTTCACTTTGCACTTGGAACTGCCCTACCTGAAACAGCTCGAAAGGCTGCAGGTCAAATGGAACGGCCAAGTACTGGCTGACGGTCATCTGTCCAGCGGGTGGGCCGACTACCCCGTGCCGGCTGACAGCGTTCGAAAAGGGACGAACCGAATCGAGCTTCTGCTGAGGGAAAAGCCGGGCCGTTCCGACGAGTGGAATATCGTGTACGAGGCAACGGAGCGGCCGCGTCGCCCGTGGCAGCGCGACCGCGGATCGCCACGAACGCTGGAAAAGCTTACCGACGGAGCACTGTTTCTCGCAGATCGCGGAACCGTCTCGGGGGATTATCTGTTCTACAGGTACGCGTGGGGAGCGACCCCGGACGCGAAGACCGTCGTCGAAGCCCAGGTCAAAGTGATCTCGGGAGCGAGCTATGTGATCGTCGCGAACGGGATCACTGGCGAACGGCTGGAACTTTGGCCCGATCACATCGATCTGTACCACCACCGATCCATTCGATACGACATGGACACCACCGACCGGTTCCATCTATATCGGATCGAGATGGAGGGGGAGGATTTGAAGGTCTATGTCGACGGACAGCTTCGGCTGGACGCCACGGGCAAATTCTCGCGCCGGAGCGGCTATCCGCGGAACGAGTTCGCTTTCGGCGCGGCCAACAGCACAATGGTCGGCGAGGCGCTGTGGGCGTCGGTCAAAGCGCGCGTCGGCGGACAGATTCTGACCGACGTGGTGATGAGCGTGAGGTACCGCGAAAGGTGAGCATGGAAACGCGATGTCAGTCGAGCTCGTAGAGTTCGACAATCGATACAAGGACGCGGAAACCGTCGCGAGGCCCTCCGGCGAATCCGAAACGGAATTGGTGTCGACCGGGGGAAAGCCGAATGGGGGAGACAGTGACGTCGAGCCTTCGTTTACCACCGTCGCGGATCAACCAGCACGTTCCGTCGGCTTGCAGACGCAGCCGATCACGGGGGTGAAGCCGGACGGGGATGCGGACGGTCGTTCCGTCAACCGCGAACTCGGGCTCGACGAGCTCGTTCGAACCTCGGCTTTCGCTCTTCGCAGCCGACTTGACGGGCTTGCCGTTTTTCGGCGATCGGCCCGGCGACCGCCCGGCCTGATCCGCTTGCTCCACGTACAGATCAATCGCGAGCCGAGCGGAGCCGAGTTCGGGCTGGCACCAGACGGGCCACACGTTCTGGTGCCCGTCGAGCCGAAGGACGGTTCGAGGCGGTTCGTACTGCCGGGCCAGGTGGGAGAAGTTGATTTCCTGGACCGCTCGGTGACGGCCGAAAGGCTCTCCAGTCGTGATGACCGTCACGGCTGCTCGAATCGGCTCGAAGGCGGCAGGATCGCAAGAAAACCCGACGCGGTTCTTCCCCGGTCTCAGTTCGGGCACATCCCCTTCGGGCCGGACCCAGGCGGTGAGCCGGCCATGTTCGTCATACAGGCGGCAGTCGTCCGGCGATTCAAACTCCAACCACATGCCACTCCGCAATTCGACGGGAAAAGTGATTGCGTGGGAGTTAATCTGAACCGCGGGGTTCTTGAGCACGGTCTTTCGGACGGGCAACGCCACGATCGGGCCGAGCCGGCAGGTGACCGTCTCGCCGATCGGCAAGTCGTTTAGGTAGACGTTCAAGGCGGCCACGGCGTTCCGGGGAACGACGTTTCGATAGACGCTGTAGGCGTCGCCGTAGGGCCATTTATCAGAGTATTGGTCGGCATCTCGTTCGCGCAGATGTCGTTCGAAGTACCGCCATCCGACGAAGTCGATGCGCACCAGCAGGTCGGCATGGGCGACCATGTGAGGCGGCTCTGAGGTGAGCTGCACGTTCAGAAGTTCTCCCTTGCCGTCTCCGTAAACCCAGAACCCCACGGCGTCGCACGGACCGATGTCGAGCCTCGGCTCGAAAGTCCGCGAAAAGCGGCACCATGCGGCTTTTGAATTCGCTCGCTCATTCCGCGCGGTGATCTGGAGGCATCGCCCGTGGCGTCGCGACGAATCGGCCACCACTTCCCCGCGCGCAGTGACCCCGTCGGCCGTGCCTGACAGACTCAAGCGACGATCATCCGTGGCATCCGCCAGCACCACCCGGTCGCTCGACTCGTATGAGGCCGCTGTGTGAAGACTTTCGATTCGGAGCTTCACCGATTGAGCGGCAAAACGGTTTTGGACCGACCAGGTGTCAGCCCTCCCGCCGCGAACCTCCACCCGACGCCGAGTGAACTCAACGGGCCGCAAACTCCAACGGCCGGCGCGGTCCCGGCCCAGTCGGAAGTGGCGGCCGAGCGGCTTCAGTCGCTCGAGCGTCGTCTCGTCGAAGTAACAGGCCAGCCGAAGCCGTTCGTATTGTCCGATCAGCGTCAGATGTCGCAACGCGTGTTCGTGAACGTCATCGGACGTCCGCAATCCCACCACGGAAATCGGCATGTCATAGGCGAGGGCTCGAGCGCAAAGGTAGGCTGTCGCGTCCAGCTTCATGGCGTTGATGTATCGATTGGGACGGTGGATGGTCCACCAGCCGAGCTGCGCAGGCAGCAGATAGCTGCGCTGATACGTTTGAGCTCGTCGTACGTGCCAGTCCACGAAGTGTTCGAAGCCCCATAGCGGCACGTCGTGGGCTCCGATCCGCGACAGCATCGGCCAAAGATGGTGGGTCCAAAAGCTGGACTCGATCAGCGTGGGCTGTGCGAGGCGGTAATAGATTTCCCGGTGAGTCCGGGCCACACCGTAGCGGCTTTCGGCCGTCCCCGCACTGTCCAGATAAATCTGGTCGACTCGGCAGGCGTTGGCGACGCGGGCGATCCGTTCGGCCACCTCGCTGATGAGGCTCGAGTCGTCGCGAGCCAGAAAGGAACCGATTTGCGTGGCCATGTGGTAGACCTTCGCCCCTTTCCGGTGAGGTGCGGGCCGAGTGCCGAAGGCTCCCCGCTGGCACTTCAGAAAGCCAAAAGGAGCCTTCTCCCGCGACAAGGCGTGAAACAGAATCAGCTCGTCGTCGATCCGTATGCAGTTGCCCCGTCCGGACCAGCGGAGCCAGACGGTGTCGAAGTCGTGAGGCGGCTCGACGGTCTGAACGGTCGCGGCCTGCTCGTCGATGTCGGCGGCCAGAGTGAACTCGGCGTCCGTCGCCAGCCGCCGGTCCGGCACCGGACTGGCGAAGGAGGAACGCGGATCGATGCACCCCGTATGCGTGTGAATGCCGACGGACAGGCCCGCCCGGTGAATCTCCTCGCAGACCTGCTTCATGTCGTCCAGACCGCGTGGAAACCAATCGGACCGCGGCTCATAATCCCCGTTGACGTCATACCACGCGCCGAGATGAAGCGTGGAACAGCCAGACCGCAGCGCCAGGTCGATCCATGTCGAGACGCTTTTGGGGGACGCATGCGAAAACAGATACGAGCCCCGGGTGCGTTCGACGTCCAAGGCAAAGGGGCCGCCGAGAGGCGAAACCGCTTCCTCCTCTTTCTCGATCACTTCCTGCAGGACAGACCGCAATCGATCCGCTGGCGCCGCGGCCAGAGCCGCCGCGGCCCGGTCCCAAGGCCATCGAGACTCGACGTACGCCCCCACCCACGGCGGGTCCCCGCCAAAAAGGAATCGGGTCTGCGGCGTCAACGCCCGCAAACAGACACCGAACCGCTCATCCGCCACCAGGCCGGCCGACCGACTTTGGTACTTGCCACGGCGCAGCCGAAAGGTAGCGAACGACAGCTTTTCGATTTTCGCACCGCCGCTCACCTCGAGCGGTCGAAACAGCCAGTAGTCGCGCCGTTCACGAACGAGCAGATTCACGATCACAGACGGCTGCTCGAAGTGAAACTTCAGCACCGCTCCAAAACGCTCGACGGATTTCGGGGCCCGCTCACGTCCCGCCACTGTGACGGTCACCAGGGGACGCCGTTCGCTCAGCCAGTTCGTGCCGTCCGTCTTGCTCCGCAGCGCGACGCACCGGCCCAAACGGTCGATCATCAGCTCCGCAAAGCGGCTCTCGAATTGAAAAGCAGCATCGATGCGACCGGCGCGAGCGGTCTTGGGTGCGGGCTTTCTTGACGCCGCCTGATTCACGACCTGCTTGTTGTGAGCCTGCGGCTTCTTCGTTTTGGGCATGGAGGCGGACGCCGCACACCACGCAGGCAGCCACCAAACAAAAACGATCAAAACCACGCCGGCCCGCCAGAACTTTTCCGTCTTTTCCATTGGCACCTCGTGACCTTAATCTCTCGTCGGTTTGACAACGCGAATAATGTTCGCGTTGTCCACGTTGTGAGACCGAGTGCGGAGCCGTTCGCCCCTGTCTTGGTCTGTGACGACGCGCGTCGGAGCGCGGATCATGGTGGGTCGCACTTGCCGAGTGCGACAACGCTCATTCCGTGACACCCGGCAGGTGTCATCCACTTGGCACCGCGTGCCCACAGGGATACCAAAGGCCACGCCCTTGACTAGACAATCTCTGTCCGACAGTCCGTGCCGCTATCAGGCAGGCGACCTGGGGCCGATCGCAAGGTGAGCTCGGCCCGCCCGCGTTGGTGTCCGACGAAAGCAGAGGTCGAAGCTTGGGGATGCCGCTCAGTCCGCCTGGGGCGACCGCAGATCGTAGCATGCTGCTTCGTCGGCGTTGCGGACCAGCAAACGCCCACGACATAGGACAGGATGGTTCCAGGTCTTGCCTTCGATGGCTTGGAAGCGAGCCAGCTCGCGCGGCCGCTTCGGACTGGCCTCGACCAGCACCACCTCGCCGTTTTCCGCCTGGACCAGCAACAGGTCACCGACCAGCAGCAGTTGGCCGTAACCGTAACGACCTCGCTTCCATTGTCGCTTGCCGGTCCGCATATCCAGGCACGTGAGAATGCCTTCATCCAGTCCATAGACGAAGTCGCCTTTGAGCACAGCCCCGTTGAACTTCAGCTTTAAGTGGAGGCTCTTCCACCGCGGTTGCGGGTTCAGCTTCCAAGTTCCGTCCGATCGGACGATCTCGAAGAGGGCCGATCCGCGGCCGTAACCGCTGCCGATCAGGATGGCCTCGCCACGATAGAGGATCGGCTGAGCGACGTTGATCTGCTCGTTGGTCGGCCATTCGACAAACCACAGCTCTTGTCCCGTGTCCGGGTCGAACCCGCTCAGACCGTCGCCTCCGAAAACAAGAATCTGCGGGATTCCGTCGACGACTTCGACACGCGGGGCGGAATAGCCCGCTCGATGATTTCCCCCGAACCAGATGATCTCGCCCGTCTGGCAATCATAGGCGGCCACGTGCCGCCCGTCCGGCCCGCCCGGCGTCACGATCACCTTATGTTCGTACGCAAGCGGTGAGGCGGCCATGCCCCACATCATGTTGTCGGTGCGAGCATCTTT
>JAADHY010000503.1 GCA_013151585.1 Planctomycetota bacterium | reverse complement strand
CTCCCGCAAGCGGGATAGGGGACTTTCGCACACAGCGCAGCTCAATCGCAAGATGCGCCGTGGGCCACGCACGGCCACGAACCACGCGTCGCACGCTGACAGGCCCGATGGGTGAACCGTGTCGGTTTATCTTGATATGTACCAGAATTGTGAAACTCAATTTAGAGCTTATCCGAAAACCTGTCTTCGGGCTTGCGTCGACCAATCTTTTGAGGTTTTCGGATAGGCTCTTAGTTGTCGGGTGAGCGGGTCGGCTTGCTCGACGTCACGGCGCGTTTTCTTGATTCAAGGAGCCTTCAATGTGTTGTTGTGCTCGTTTGCTGGCATTCGGAACCGTGGCTGTTTTGGGAACGGTGTCGGCTCTGCCGGCCGCTCCGACGATGACCCTCGCCGGACGCGGCTTCACGATTGAAAAGTTTGACGAAGGAGCGCGCGCCTTCGGAAACCGTGACTACACTTGGCAGCAGGTCCCGAAAGCGCTGAAAGGCTGGCGGTTCACGCGGATGAACGGCGGCGAGGCGGCACCGCTGTGGCTGCGGTGCCATCGAGACATGGAGGTGCTGTTGGCCACTTCGGCCGCAGCCAGCGATTGGCAACTGGCTGGATGGGAGCTGGTGCCGGATTGGACCTTTTGCTACACGGACCGTGGTCGGACGAAGGTTCGCGTCTATCGGCGCCGTCTGCCGGCCGGGCCTGTGGTCCCGTTGCCTCAGACCGGATGGACGGGAGGCATGTTGCTGATCCCGCCAGAGGCGAAAGTGGAAGTCGTCGGACCGCTGCCCGGGCTGCAGCGGCTCAAATACAACCACCCGGGTCTGGTCGTCGACTTGGGCGTCGGCCTTTGGGCATGGCCTCTGCCGATGGACTACGACAATGACGGCGACATGGACTTGGTCGTCTGCTGCCATTGCGTTCCTTACGGCGGAACGTACTTCTTTGAGAACCCGGGCGGTGGCAAGATGCCCGTCTTCAAGGCCGCTCGGAAAGTCGGTCCACCGCTGAGAAACGTGTGCCCTTCCTATGTGGATGGACGCGTCCGCTTGCTCGTTCCCGGCCAGGAGCTGGTCCACTTTCGCCAGAACGGCTTTGCGCAGCGGAAGCAGGTTTACCCCAAGTCGAACGTCCATCCGAATCGCGTGCGAGCCAATCAGTGGAAGTACGTGGACTATGACGGCGACGGGCGGCTGGACCTGGCCGTCGGTGTCGGCGACTGGACCGATTATGGCTGGGACAACGCGTTCGACTCACAAGGTCGATGGACCCGCGGCCCGCTGCACGGCTATGTGTACCTGCTCCGAAATCAAGGGACGAACGAGCATCCTCGATATGACTCGCCGGCCAAGCTCGAAGCCGGTGGTCGGCCGATCGACGTTTTCGGGATGCCCAGCCCCAACTTTGCCGACTTCGACGGCGACGGCGATCTGGACTTGCTGTGCGGTGAGTTCGTCGACAGCTTCACGTACTTCGAAAACATTGGCTCGCGCACGCAGCCGCGATACGCCGCCGGTCGGAAGCTCATGCTTGGCGATCGGCCGCTGACCATGGACTTGTGCATGATCGTCCCGGTGGCCGTCGATTGGGACCGGGACGGCGATATCGATCTGGTGGTCGGGCAGGAAGACGGCCGAGTCGCGTTGGTCGAGCATACCGGGCGCGTCGAACGTGGGCTGCCGGTCTTTGCAGCGCCCCGTTTCTTTCAGCAGGAAGCCGATGAAGTGAAGTTCGGCGCGCTGGCCACACCGGTCGGCTTCGACTGGGACGGCGACGGCGACGAAGACATCGTCACGGGCAATACGGCAGGCTATGTCGGCTTCATCGAGAATTTGGGACCGGCTTCGGGAAGCGACACGCCGAAATGGGCGGCGCCCGTGTTGCTCGAAGCCGGCGGCCGGACACTGCGGATCATGGCCGGGCCGAACGGGTCCATCCAAGGGCCGTGCGAGGCCAAATGGGGCTACACGACCTTGAGCGTCGCTGACTGGGATCACGACGGCCTGCCCGATCTGGTGGTCAACTCGATCTGGGGCCGCGTCGTCTGGTACCGCAACATCGGCACGCGCAGCAGACCGAAGCTGGCGGCTGCCGAACCGATTCGAGTCGCCTGGTCGGGGTCTCCGCCCAAACCCGCCTGGAACTGGTGGAATCCGAAAGACAACGAGCTGGCTACGCAATGGCGGACCACCCCAGTCGTCATCGATCTGAACGGCGACGGTTTGAACGATCTGGTGATGCTCGATCACGAAGGATATCTGGCCTTTTTCGAGCGAAAGCGAGTCGACGACCAACTCACGCTGCTGCCGCCGCGTCGCATCTTCCGCATGACGCGCGCGGCGGTCCGAGAGGCTCGTCATCGCGTGCGGGACCCGAAAGGCGGTTTGATGCGTCTGAACAGCGGGGTAGCAGGCCGCAGCGGGCGTCGTAAACTCTGTTTCACCGATTGGGACGGCGACGGAGCCGTTGACTTGCTGGTCAACAGCGTCAACGTCAACTTCTTGCGGAACGTCTCGGCGGACGGGGCGTCGTGGACTTTCGAAGACCTTGGTCCGATTGGCCACCTGCGCCTGGCCGGCCACACGACCAGCCCGACGACCGTCGACTGGAACAGCGACGGCCGCCCGGACCTGCTGATCGGGGCGGAAGATGGCTATTTCTACTATCTACCCAACCCAACATTGCAAAGGGCTGACAGCCAATGAATGATGTGATCCCGTGCCCGCTAAAAATCGTCCGCGTTGCTGCTGTGCTTTCGTTTTGCTGGATGACCGCGGCGACCGCTCAAGGGCAGCGACCGGAGTTGCCGGTTCCGGCCAACCGGCTGCCATCGCCGCCGAAAGGAAAGGTGTGGAAGCTGGTTTGGCACGACGAATTTGACGGTCAACAGTTGGATGAGTCCAAATGGGATGTTCCGCCGGACGCCCGCCGTCGGGACGGATGGTGGATGCGGCGAGCGATCAGGCTGGACGGACGCGGCCATCTCGTCATCGCGACGTTGAAGGACGGAGACCGGTACATCGACGGCTGTGTCCGGACCCAGGGCAAGTTCGAACGCGCGTTTGGATACTTCGTTGTTCGAGCGAAGTTGCAGAAGCAGCCTGGGCACTGGACGGCCTTCTGGCTGATGGGATCCGGTGTCACGCGCGTGGGCGACGAGGGCCGCGACGGAACAGAGATCGACATCATGGAAAAGCCGTGGCTGGATGACCGCGTCCAGCACACGCTGCACTGGGACGGCTATGGCAAGAACCACAAGTCGAAAGGCAAGGTGGTTCGGGTCCCGGGTGTGATGGAGGGGTTCCACACCTTTGCTCTTTGGTGGGCGCCGGATGAATACATCTTCTATGTAGATGGTCGTGAGACGTGGCGCACCCGCGCCGGCGGTGTGTGTCAGGTTCCCCTCTACATCAAACTCAGCGACGAGATCGGACGCTGGGCCGGTGACATCAAGAAGGCGAAGTTACCCGACCATTTTCTTGTGGATTACGTGCGCGTTTACGCTTTGATGGACGAATGAGCGAGAGTGCGGAGAACATCTGGCAGCTCGCCTTTCCCGGCCAGAATCGTCCTGTTCGGAGGGCGTTCGACAAGTCACCGAACCGCGCGAGACGCTTGCCCCGGTATCCGGCAAGTTTCTGTCCCTAGTGTCGCTCGGGCGGGACGTTGCCGTAAGACCACGGATGACCGTTAAACGGTGGAGCGGGCGGCGGCTGAGGCACCGGGCCCGGCTTCAGGGACCGGGCCAACTCGATCGAGGTTTTCACGATCTGAGTGCCTGCCGTGATTTCCAAATTGCTGTAGCTGGTCAAGCGCGTTTCGTATCCGCCGCCGTGAGGGCCGAACGCCTCTTCGGTGGGAACGTAGCCCACACAGCCATTGGCCAGCTCGACCGGAAAAGTGAACGGGAAGGGACTGCCTTTCTTGATATCCAAACCGAGCTGACAGAAAAACTCGGCCGGATTCGTCACGAACAGGGCCGGTCCAATCTGCACGGCCTGCACTTGCACGTTGGCGACCGGATGGCGTTTGAGCAGGGCGTCCAAGAGCACGATCTCTTTGGCGAAAGTCCATTCCGTGCGGCCGACTTCTTTCGGCGACTTCTTCACCAGCTCGTAACACCGACGGACGCGATCCGGAGCAGGCGCTCGGCGCTTGATCCGCAGGACTTTTGTCTTGACCGCAATTGGTGTCAAGCGTCCTGGATGCATGCTTAAAAGCACTTTGACAGCCTCGGCACCCACACGTCCTCCGACCAATTGAGCCCATTTCTCGGCAGCAGGAAATCGATAGGGACTCAGGTTGTCGACCTGCGTCACGTCACCGCACGCTCCCGCAAGGAAAACAACCACCACATCCTCGCCGAAGAAGCCGCGAATTGCCTTTTCCAGATAATAGATGTAGTTGGCCGAGATGCCGCCGGGACTTGTTGTCGCATGGCAAGCGAAGTTGACGACACATCCAAGCAACCGCCCGTCGTTCGACCAGGCGCCGAGCACGCCGACTTCCGGGTCCGTGGGCCCGGCCACTTCGACGATGTCCGGATTGCCTTGGCGCGGATGGGTGTACGTCAGCCCGTTCTTCATCCGGAAGCGGCGATTGAAGGCCACCTGATCTTCGATGCCAACACCGACGCCACAAA
>JAADHY010000497.1 GCA_013151585.1 Planctomycetota bacterium | reverse complement strand
GTGCCGCTCGGATCCGCCTCGATCGTCAGCCCGCTGTCGCGTGCATCCAGCACGAGCGGCTCGGTCAAGAAGTATTCGCCGGGCATCACGACGATGCGGTGCGGTCCCTCGCCGGCCTCGCGCGCGGCGTCGCGAGCCGCGACGAGCGTCGCCATCGGCCGCTCCCGCGTCCCCGGATTGCGATCGTCGCCGCCAGGAGCCACCACGAACGTCGCCCCATCCGCCCGACCGACTATGACCCCCAGTACGGCAACTAGACACCATCGTTTCAACATGTCAGAAATCCTCCTGAAAAGGTCGTTCATCGCGTCAAGGTGCATCTTCTGGTTGGAAGGTAGGCATCGCTCACCACAACAACGTTTTGTGTCCTCGAGGGCAATGCCCGCCCTGCGATCTGGCGGGCGATGCCCATCCTCCGGATCGCGTCTTGTTGTGTCCCGGTCCAGCGGTCCCTGTTTGCAGAGGGTTCATTGCGGAGAGCGTTCTGATTCGTTGACTTTCTTGTATTTCGCGCGGAACAGTTCCAATGTCTTGTCAATGAATCGGGCACGAATGCGATCCAGGTCGCCGGTGGAGAAGTCGAGGCTTCGCAGCCAGCGGTCGATCTCGGATCGGCGGCCCGCGGCGTCGGCTGCCTTTTGTAGCGTGCGAAGGTAACGCATGTCGTCCACCGCTTCGCGCAGGCCCTCCCACTGGACCGTGGCCAGCAGGCCGCCGGTGATCGGGAACGCCAGCGTGCAGTTGCGGTAGTTGTCATAGCAGAAATCGTTAAACAGCGTCGCCGTCGGATTCGATTGGTAAGTCCACAGCATCATGCCCGTGTAGCCCGCACGCCACATGGCCGTGCCGTAGTTGCGTCGGAACAGCTCGGGGTCCTCGATCGCCGGGAATGGATGGGCATAGGACCAGAATTCGCAGTGGCCCGACTGGCGGTACAGTTCGATCTCAGCCCGGTGTTCAGCGTCGAACCCGCGGTCCATGCGTTGGTCCTCGACCATCTGGCCGCCGTGCAGCACGGGGACATCCAGCTTGCCGCGCGTGTAGGCAAACTGGCCGACGCTGATCGACGCGAACACCTTGCCGCCGGCCGCGTGAATCGCGTCCCACTTGGGAATCTGGGCCGTGATCGCCTCGCCACGCCGCTCGTCCAGCGCGTAGCAGTAAAAAACGCCCTTCGGGTTGTGCCGCTTCAAGACCTCGGACCACGTGGCCACCAGCCGCTGGATCTCGCCCGGTTCGTGACGCAGCAGCAACTGGTCGCGAAGGTAGAAAAACCGATCGGTCGCCAGCCCCAGTTCCTCGTAGATGTCCAGGATCTGATCAAGCATCTTCGGGCCGCGGGCCGAAAGGTTGATCTGGCAGCCGGGGTAGGGAATCCCGTGGTCGCGCATGTCGGCCAGCTCAAGCCGGTACTGCTCCATGGTCTTGGCGTAGTTATCCGGAGCCCGGCCACGTGGTGGGATGTCGAACCGGCCGCGGTAGTACAGCCCGTAGACCATGCCGGGCGGTTCCAGGTCGAACGGCAGTACTTCGATCTCGAGGGGAAACGCCGCCAAAGGCCGGCCCGATGCCTTGAGCACGATCGTCGTGCGGTACGTGCCGCTCGGGACATCGTCCGGCACGTCCACCGTCAGCCAAATTTGTTTCTTCAGCCCGCGCGGGATATCGAACGGCTGCAGCCGATCGGCGTCGTAGACGGTCGCATCGGCCGGGAACGGCACGTCGGCCCGGTTGACGACCACGTAGCGGTCGCCCCGTCCGACGCGGATTTCGTTCAGCACCTCCTCGCGAGCGAGCTCAGGCCGGGACGCCGCCGGCACGTTCCGACGGACTCGAATCAAGGCGTCATCGTGAACCAGCACGTCGGCCACCAGCCGCGGCTTCCACAGCCGCCAAGGCGTTTTCTTGAGCCGGCTGCTGCCCATGCGTGCGAGCCGATGAGCGACCCACCAAACCTTGGCGATCCGAGCGTCCACGGCCGCCGCCGGGATCGTCGCCGGGCCTCGCAGGTCGCCCCAGGTGACCGTCACGCCGCGGAGTTCCCTCTTCGGATTGATGATGAACGCGTAGTTCTCGAATTCACCCCGACAGACCCGACCGCCCAGCTTGTCCATGGGCTCGGCGATGGCCGGCACGGTCGCGCCGTCGAAGTCGGCCCGTTTCATCGGGTTGATCTTCAGGATCAACGGCAACTTCTCGCCTGGGACAGCTTTCGGGGCCGGCGCCTCCACGACGCGTTTCGGCTCGGCCGGATGGGTGTCGCTGGCCGCCGCGATTAGCATCACATTGTCAATGTAGAATGCCGTCTTTGAGCCGGCCCGAAAGCCGCTGGCGGCCGAGAACTTCAGCCGAGTGACCTCGCTCAGGTTCACCGCATCCGCCAGGGGCCCGAGCGGCACGGCCACCGTGACCCACGCACCCTGTTTCAGCGAATCGACACTGGCAAACGCTTTCCTATTGTTGGAATAGACCACCACGACCATCGCGCGTCGAGGCAGCTCCGGCCCGTCGGTTTCGGCATAGCACTGGAAGGTCAGATGGGTGTAGCGGCTCCAGTCTTGCGGACGGACGCGCCGCTCGATGCACGGCCACGTTCCCGGCTGCGCAGTGAAAGAGAGCTTCACCGCGCCGGTTCCCTCCAGGCGCCGCTCCGTGGCCTGTCCGCAAACGGCTCCGTCTTTCGGCTGCCAAAGCTCCACCTGATCCATGGAATCGAAAACCGTTGCACCGATTGGCTCCTGCGCGGCCGACAGCGTCCCGCACAGCGGCAGGGAAGACACCAGAACGATCACCGTCAACACGTTTCTTGCCGTTTTCATTGCCGACCTATGTGTCGTATCTTCATTTCAATTCTCGTGGCACAGCCGTCACGGTTGAGGCGTAACGTGCACAGTGTGTTTCAGAGCCTCCTTCGCGGCAAGACTCGGTGGCCCTGTCGTGGCCGCCTCCACCGCGAAACCGAACGCAACAGACCGTGTCCTCTCCTCGTGCCGCAGATTATGAAGCACGCTCAGAGCGACATTGGCACAAGGCCCAACCCGGCTTGTCGGCCGTGGGCAAGTAAGCTAGGCCCTCTGAGCTGAGCACAGTCAGCCTGGAAAGGCTAGCCTACGCGAACGAGTGAGGACATCTTATCAGAATAACCGTGTGCTACAGCGGAGACGCTGTCCAAGGTCTCTTGCCCTTGGCATCCCGGACGCCGCCGACCTGTTCTGTCCTTCCCTTGTTGTACTCTTCGCCCCTCCGACTTTTCCGGATTCCCACTGTCGGCTTATCCCTGCTTACCGGAGCTGCAGCGAAGGAGGGGCCGCTCCGGGCACCGTCTCCTCCCGGCATTGGTAGAAGGGACGGCTTCAGCTCGAATACCGCCATCCTACCTCTGCGTTTTCGCTTGCGAGAGAGGGAGCACCTTGCGACAGAGGGAACTCCATCCTGCTGATTCGGGCGCATTGAGGCGGCACGCCTCTCCAACACAGCCATCGGTAAAGCCGCTTCTCGGTTCCACGGGCCTTCAGCGCCCTGTCACAGGACAAAACTGGGATCACCCCTTGTTGTGGCGCGAGCGCCTCGCCCGCGAGCTGCAACCGAGACGGCTGCACCACATTCAGCTTCAACCCCAACTTTTCGCTGTGACGCAGCGCTAGGTCGGCTCGCGGACATTTGCCCTTTGAGTTGCGCAAAATGACGAGGGACCTCGCCGCAGACCAAATTCTCCGAGATGTTCCACCGCCGGTGTACCTTCCGTGCAGTCGCTTCCGTCCCCGAAGCGCAAAATCCCTGCGTTCGGCAGCGCCCGGTCCACCCCTTTCTTATCACGCCGGAGCACGGATTGAGGGGCCGAGCAGGCCCTTTACGCGCGGCGGTTCGTCGAGTAGACTTTTTCGTCCGGCTGCTTCCCTCGTCAAGGCGGCTCCGAATCTTCGTTATCGATTCGCGAGACAGGGGTGGAACCGCGGCGACTTGTAGACCCTGAGCGAGCGGTTCAGACGCATCGCCGCTAGCTCAGGAACGGTAAAACGGTACCGGACAGTGAGGCCAAACAATAAGGAGTCGTAATCACCCCCAAGTCATGATTGCGAAGCCACTGGCACCCGTAGCTCAGGTGGATAGAGCAACGGTTTCCTAAACCGTAGGTCGCAGGTTCGAGTCCTGCCGGGTGTACTCGTGCTTTTGCATGTCGCCGCACGACTTCGTAAAGTTTGGAACAATAGCGGACTTGCGGCGAGACGCTGGCGGAACTTGCACTCTGTTACAGCCCGATGCGGCGTCTGACTGCAGCGCTTCTTGCAGCGCGCTGTTTCCGGCCACGGTTTTGGCAGAATGCGCTTCTATGACTTGAGGCCCCGATCTCCGGGCCGAACCGCGTGTCAAACTGCGGAAGCTGGGGGCTCTTTTTCTGCTGGTCGGACTCTTCCCGCTCGAGCCGTGTGGTTTTAAACCGCGAGGCGGCTGCCCCGGATTTCATCGCTTTGGGCGTTGCGAGAAGCCGATCTAGAAAAGAGCCCGGTCGCTTGAGCTCGTGACTCGGCCCGGAATGTTTGCCAAACTTCCGCCTCGCCGCTGCGAAAAAAACACCTCGTTGTTCTCCTTCGGATCGTCCCCGAGTCCTGTAAGCGGTCATTCGTTGAGCGAGCAACCTTTCGGTTGACCCACAGCAACAGCGGGTCGGCG
>JAADHY010000063.1 GCA_013151585.1 Planctomycetota bacterium | reverse complement strand
TCGCTGCGCGAGCCACCCTCTCCCGCACGCGGGAGAGGGGACTGGTCTACTGCGGCCGGATGTCGAAATCACAAAGTGCGTCGTGCACCCAAATGGGCCATTCTGTTGGGACGCTCCGCTCCTGGAGGCTCGACCAGGGCCGGTGTATGATGGTCAAATGGCCCGGGGCGGACAGTGCAAAGGAAAGAAGAACGGGCTTGTCTTGGCCGGACGATCTATCGGATTGCAAAGGTGGCGATGACTGGGGAAGGGCTCACGATGAGTAATGGTTTGCTTCGCTGCGGCGTGTTGTGGGGATTCGTGATGCTCGTGCTGGCTCCCGGCGCGCGGGCCGAAGATTGGCCGGCCTACAAACGGGATGCGCTGCGGAGCGGTGTCTCGTCACAGCAGCTTGATTTGCCGCTTGAGGTGCAATGGAAGTACCGCCCCAAACAGCCGCCTCGGCCCGCGTGGCCCGAGCCGGGCAAAGAGCTCAACCGGTTGGACTTCGACTATGCCTTTCAGCCCGTGGCGGCCGGTGGTCTGGTCTATTTCGGCTCCTCGGCTGATGACACTGTTCGGGCGCTGGATGTGAATACCGGCGAGTTGACGTGGCAGTTCACAACCGATGGCCCGGTCCGTTTCGCACCAGCCATTGGTCGAGGAAAGGTCTTTGTCGCCTCGGACGACGGGGTGCTGTACGCGTTGGATGCCCAGACGGGCAAACTTCGTTGGAAGTTCCGGGCCGGCCCTGCGGGGGATCGACTGCTTGGCAACGGCCGCCTGATCGCTCGCTATCCGTGCCGGACCGGCGCCCTGTTGGTTGACGATGTCGTTTACGTAACGGCCGGCATGTGGCCGACGGAAGGCGTGTTCGTCTACGCACTCGATGCCGACACGGGCCGCCAGTTGTGGTGTAACGACTCGAGTGGGTCGATCTACACCGACCTGCCGCACGCTCTGGCCAGCGGTTTTAGTGGCGTGGCCCCACAGGGATACCTCGTGGCAACGGAAAGGCTTTTGTTGGTACCGACCGGACGGAGTGTCCCGGCGGCTTTCGATCGTCGGACCGGCCGGCTGCTCTATTACAAGCCGGAAAAAACGCACTACCACGGAGCGACGAATGGCGGCGGCGCGTGGTGCCTGGCCGTCGAGATTGCTCCGGACCGGGGCGTCTACTTCAACCCGCGAAACCGGTTCCGTAACCCTTCTGAAGCGTACGAGGGTGAAGCCGACCCCTGTCCGGAAGACGGCATGATCGTCTATTCGCTGCTCAGCGGAGATCAGATAAGGCACATCCCGGGTAAGTACCGCGTCTTGGTGTCGGACGGGGTCGTTTATGCGGCAGGCAATGGCACCGTCGACGCGATCGATTTGAACGTCCTGCTGCAGAAACGAAGACTCAGGTCGAAAGACGCGCGTTGGTCGACCGCTCATCCGGCGCGAGTCTACTGTCTGGCCTTGGCGGGCGGCTTGCTGCTGACCGGCAACCGCGATTCCATCGTCGCGCTGGACACCGCTGACGGCAAGTCGGTCTGGCGCGTCGATCTGGGAGGCCAGCAAGTGCGCGGTCTGGCTGTCGCGGACGGACGCCTGATCGCCGCCACGCAGACCGGTTTGATTCTGTGTTTTGCTCCGGCACGCAGCAAGCAGAAAGCGGGTGCGCGAAAGAAAGGTGCAGCCAACAGAAAACGGTCGGACACGTCAGAGAATCAGGTTGATGGACCTGCACACAGGATCGCGAAAAGCATCATCGCTCGGTCGGGCAAGTCCGAAGGATATGCGCTCGTCGTGGGCGAGCCGGATGCTCGGTTGGCCGAGGCGCTGGCCCGGCAGACACAGTTTCACGTGGTGTGTCTCCTCACCGACGCGGCTCGGATCGACGCCGAACGGGATCGGCTGATTGATGCGGGCCTTTACGGCTCGCGAGTAGCGATCCACAAGCTCGAAAACCGAGCTCACGTTCCTCTTCCGCCGTATTTTGCCGATCTGGTCGTTGTTTCTGCGTCGGCGGCCAGTCCGTTGCCTCAGGAGTGTTATCGCGCGGTGCGGCCCTGCGGCGGAGTCGCGTGCTTGGTCGGCTTCGACGCGAAGGGCCAAAAACAATTCTGGCAGGCCGCCAATGCCTGGCAGCCGCCACAGCATGGTGCGGCAGGAGCCGAGGGAACTCCTCCGGAGATGATCGTCCGCGGCCGGCTGCCCGGCGCCGGCGATTGGCGTTATCCGTGGGCGGACAGCGGCCGCCGAGGCATCGGTGACGAAAGCCGCGTGCGCTTTCCGCTCCAACTTCTTTGGTTCGGAGGTCCCGGGCCGGGACGGCTGTTGGACCGGCATCTGATGCCATCGCCGCCGGTCTCGACCAACGGCCGTGTGTTCCTGCAAGGCCAGAATCACGTTTTGGCCTTCGACGCCTATACAGGGCGCGAGCTGTGGTGTCGAAACATCCCCCAAGTCGGACGCAAGTACTCGCAGTACTACTCGAGCAGTCTCGTCACCGACGAAGAGAGTGTCTACGTAACCCGCGGTGCAAAGTGCCTACGTCTGGACCAGGCGACCGGCCGGACGCTGGCGGTTTACTCGATTCCAGAGGCCGTGATCCGGCAGGTCCCCCGCCCCAAATTGCCGGAGTACTTGGACGTCGCTTGGCCGGAGACGTGGCACGTGGTTGGTCCGTTGCCGAAAGGCTCGCGGCCGCTGCCGCCCGAGCGGCTCAAGACCGTGCCGGATCGTGTCACGGTCGGCGGCAAGCAATACGTCGCGCGCGAGCTGAGGGCGAGCCGAGGCATCCTCGACTTCACCCGACTTTACGGCGGCTACGGATTTCAGCCGCTGGCTCCGGACGAGAAGCCGGCTTCGATTCCGCGACGCGGAAAGCAGTACAGCTTCCACGATGTCGGCCGAGTCTGCTATTCCTTCGCGAAAATTCAATGTCCTCGGGCTGGCAAACTGCTGGTCGGTGCGGGGGCTGATTGGGGAATGCGGTGGTACTTGGACGGTAGACTGGTTTTCGACGCGCTGAGGAACGACAGTTCTTCGCGGCGCCGCGGGTTTTTCAGCAGAAAGCCTTGCTCACCGAGCGACGAAGTGTTCGACGTCGATGTGACGGCCGGCGAGCATGTGCTGGCGGTGATGGTCACGGCGGGCAGTCGCGGCTGGGCGCTCGCGTCAGCCAGCATGGCCACGCGTGCGAAAGAACTGATGCCGGTCTCCGCCGGAGAGAATCCCAACGTGCCGAACCTGCGAGACCTGATTTGGGGCTACCTGTCCGTGACTGACGAGCTGGTGCTGGGCAGCTACAACGTGCCCGTCGCGGAAGGGCAGCCGGCCGAATCGCACTTGTTGTCGCGTTCTGAGAGCAAAGCGCTCTTTGCGCTTGACAAGAAGGACGGCTCCCTGCGCTGGGTTTATCGGGCCAAGCCGAATCGGGTCGTGGCCAACATCGAGATCGCGTTCGGCGACGGTCGGCTGTTTCTGATCGACGGGACGTCCAAAGCTGATCTGGTGCGAGCTCGACGGCGTCACCAGCGCATCCAAGCCGAGCTGTCTCTGGTGGCGTTAGACCTTACCGACGGTTACGCGCTCTGGCAGCAAGAGGATGTGCCAGTGCTGGGCGATCGAGCACAGCTTAGCCGGCTGAAAACGAACCCGACGCACCTTTTCATGGGCTTGCCGAGCTGGGGCCATTTGGTCTACGCGGACGGCGTCGTCTTGTACGGAGCCAACGCGGCTTACGACGCCCGTACGGGTAAGAAGCTGTGGCAGAAAGACGTCAATCCGGGCAAGCTGCCGGTTGTGTATGGCGACCGGATCATCACATCCGCCTCGGCCTATGATCTGCGAACCGGTCAGCCGTGGATGGTCGAGGACTTCCTGACGGGCGAGCGTGTGCCATGGCGCTATGTTCGGGCCTACGGTTGCGGACCGGTCGCCGGTTGCCGGAATGTGTTGTTCTTCCGATCCGGGGCCGACGGCTTCCTCGATATGGAAACCGAAGGGACAACCAATTTCGGCGGCGTGCGTTCCGGCTGCGCCCGGACTCTGCTCGCCGCCAACGGACTGTTGATCCACACGCAGGGCTACAGCGGCTGCGCATGCTCGTACAACTACAAAGCGAACTTGGCCCTGATCGCTGCGCAAGATTGGCGGCATGCTGACGAGAAGAAGGGGAAGACGGCACGGTCCGGCGCCGCTCCGATCGACACCTGGTACGTCCTGCCCCAGCGGTCCCATCGAGGCGCGATCAAACGCATCGCGATCAACTTCGGCGCGCCGGGCGACCGACGCGACCGGCACGGTCGAGCGTGGCTGGGCTTTCCCCGTCCTTTGCTGGATACGGCCTGTCCGGCTCCGGTGACGTTGGCCATGAGCGGCGCTGAGTGCACGTATCGACGCCGGACCACCAGCGAGATCACGGAGAGCGACGTGCCTTGGGTCTACAGCTCCGCGCTGCACGGCCAAGGTCGGATCGCGATCGATTTGACGCTGGAGCCGGGCATCGCGTTCGACCAGCGACGATTCACCCCGATCCCGACGATCGACGGGATGTTGGAGGAAGCTTGTTGGAAAGACGCCGTGCCGGTTCCGTTCGAAAACACACCGTTCTCGATGCTCGGCGCGCGCATCGATTTCCGGCTATTCCGGGACGCCGAAAACATCTACTTCGGCTACCGCTGTCGGTCGGCACCGCAGCAG
>JAADHY010000212.1:3451-8509 GCA_013151585.1 Planctomycetota bacterium | reverse complement strand
AACCGTGAACTCTACCTCGTTCTGGCCAACTACAACCAGTCGCCGCAACAGATTCATACGGCCGATGCGTACCTTCCCACAGACGTTCCAACCGCTGCACCCGCAAGGCAGTGGAACCTTCCCGGGCGCTCGCTGCGGCTGCTACGCTACTGCCCTGACAGCAACACGAATGGCGGTCGACATCGATCTTGAGCGTGCGACTCTGCGAAGAGGCCCACTGCGGAGCCACGGGAGCGCGGCACACGGCGTGTATCACCCGCTTGGCTACGCCTTTCAGGCCCCGTGAAACATTTTGACAGACGGGATTTCGATCAAAGACGTTGTTCCATGCGAGTTGCCCGACATATCATGACACGGCATTTGGTTCTGCGAGCGGCAGTGACTTTGCTGCAAAGCCTTTCCGGCGTCTTCGCCGATGGGGCGCCCTCGCACAAGTCTATTACGGCTTGGCTGCGCGAACTCAAACCGCTGCCGAAGGTGCATTACTCCTATCCGTTGGATTTCAAAACGACGCCTGAGCAACTGCTGTACGAATACGTGAGGATCACGCATGCGGCGTCCCTTTCCGGTGAGTGGCATAACCGGAAGGAAGTGGATCAGGCCGTGGCGCTATGCAAACGCGTGAATGAAACCCGGCCGAAGATTCCCGCCACGATTGGTGTGAACTACTCACCGTGGCACCACCGTTTCGGTAAAGGTCTGCCGCCGACGGATACGGGCCCGACCCATCACGCGGAACTCGAATATTTGCGCGAACGGATGGAGACGATCCGGGCGGAATTGCGGGCTGCCAACCGCCGCCACGGGACCGACATCCCCGTGACCTGCGTAATGCTCAATACCGAACGTTTCCACGTTCGCGAAAACGATCCGGCATGGAACGACGCGATCACGGCAAAATACGACGCGGTATATGCCATCGTCCAGCAGTTTTTCCCCAAGGCGCGCATCGAATGGTACGCACGCGGCGCCATCTCGCCAGCCGCGTCAGAGAGCGGCTGGACCGAAGGCGGAGGCTGGTTCACGTTGAAGGAGAAGGGCAAGTTTTTCGCGTGTTCGCTCTATTGCTTGCCGGAGATTGGTAACACGCGCGAGACCTTTCGCCGGACGGTGAAAAACGCCGATCAGCACGGTGTTGCCGAAGTGACACCGTGGATTGCTTTGGCCAGTGGTTACCGACGGAACATCGTCACGTTCAATGAATGGGATTTCGACTGGGATTACGATCTGGCGTATTCGTGGATGATCGGAGCCGAAATCAATCATCCTTGGTTCAGCCAACCGATCCGGCACGAGCGGTTCGCTCCCTGGAACCGAGCGACGATCGCGATCTTCTACCCGCCCCCGTTCGATCGACGCGTGCCGCACTGGGGCAAACACTTCGTCGCCTACGTACGCGGCGCCCATCTGATCAAAAAACTGCCCGGAGAGGAATAGAGGAGACGTGGATTCTTGACGCCATCGACAGCAGTCCTGAAATCGGCTGTATGGCTCAGAATCTAGGGCGGGCAGTATCCCCCGCATTTCTCCAAGTATTTATCGGTCGATCTGAAAGCCGGGGGAAAACAAAGCAATTCGGCTTAACCGACCCGATTCACGCGAGCATTCAGGCAAGCAAGGTTACGTGACCGCTCCGGTCCCCAATTGGATGTACGTCGGCGTTGCAAGCGAAATTCGGGCGGTTTGTGTGCAACGTATCCAAGCCGTTGTAAACTGCGATATGCCTCTGTCTCGTCTTGGGCGTGTATCCGGCAATCACGCCGCCGCCTTTTCCGCCAAGTGAATTCTCGGGAGATTTTCTGAAATGCTGGCCAATCGCGATTGTGCCATCTGGCTGGTGTTGGGGTTGCTGTTGCCGTTAAGCGGCAGGGGCGCGGCCGGGGCCGATGAGGCGGCGTCCGGCTTTCCGGCCGACGCAGCCGTGCGCGTGCCCGTGATCGATGTGACGGACCTTTATCATCCGCCGCAGGATGTGGGCGACAACTTCGATCTGGTGACGGCCTATGCGCTGCCGGAGATCGAGCTGAGGGCCGTCGTGCTCGATTGCACCGAAGCGTTTCGCAAACCGGTTGCCGACCACCCCAACATGCATCCCGATCCCACGGGCCCTCGTGATGCGGGCATCATTCCGGTAACTCAGCTCAACTACATTTTCGATCGCAACGTTCCTTTCGGAGTCGGTCCGTTCCGCGCGATGCGCTCGCCGGACGATCCGATGCGCGATGTTCCGACGTTTCAGCAGACCGGCATCGAGCTGATTCTCGAAACATTGCGGAAGAGCAAGCAGCGGGTTCAGATCGTCTCGTTCGGTTCAGCCCGTGCCATTGCTGCGGCGTTCAACCGCGCCCCGAATCTGATGCGAGCCAAAGTCCGCCGGATTCATCTCTGTGCCGGCGCCGACTCACCGGCGTTCCTGGAATGGAACGTGCTTCTCGATCCCAATGCCATCGTTCGCCTTCTCCGCTCGGATTTGCCCATCGCCATCTATCCCTGCGCCACCAAAGACGGTCCGTTCGCTTACAGCCGTCACAATACGTATTGGTGCCTGCCCGACCTGGCGTTCGTGAAACGGATGGAACCGAGACTCCGGCGTTATCTGTGTTTCGCTTTGGAACGTAAATCGCGAGCCGACTTCCTGCGAGCGATGGATGAGGACTGGCCGGTCGACTTCGATCGGAGCGCGTACACACGCCGGCACAAGGTATGGGAAACGGCCGTGTGGGCCCAGGTTTCCGGCAGGCGACTGGTTCGTCGCGGCGGCGGCCCGTTTCGTTTCCGCCCGTCCGGCCAAGTCCGACCGAGCGATCAGGTGATTCCCGAAACCCTGCGGCCGTGCCGCGTAAAGGTGCGAGACAACGGAGCGTTTACGTTTGAATTCACCGATGGGCCGACCAACTTCTTCATTTACGAACGCGGCGATCCGAAATCATACGAACAGGCGTGTCGCGAAGCGATTCCCGCGCTCTATCTCTCGTTTCATCCCTCGGCGACCAAGAAGCAATAGGCCCACCCGAAACTCGACAGACACCCGATCGCAGTTCCGGTGTTTAATGGGGGGAGGGCCGAGGTGTCTTGGGACGAGTCTTGGATGGAACAGAGTGAAAGGCCGTTTGGCCGGAAGGTTGGCGAAATGGCGATGCGGCACTCGCTGGCAGCCGCCATGGTTGTTACAGGCATCGTGTGGGCAAGCGGTGTTCTCGCGAATGAGCATTCAGAACAGCTTCGGCGCTGGTCGTCTCGGCTGCCCGACTTGCCCCGTTTGTCCGACGGTGGCGAGGTGCGACTCCGGTCGCTGCCGCAGGCGCCCGGACGATCCCCCGTCGATTTCCGCGTCGATTTCTCGGCGAAGACGACCGCCGTACCGCCGGGGCTTCTGGTCGGTCTAAACGATTACAACAATGCGTGGCCGGGCACGTGGGATGCATACCGGAAATACCTGCGCCCCGACCGCGGTTTGGTGCGGTTGTGGGTCATGTTCGACATCGCGCCGTTCGGCCGACAGCACATTGCCGCGGGGCTCGAAGCTCGTAAGGCGGGAATGCGCGTCATGCTGTGTGGCGTCGGCCTTCCAAGGAATTACCCGCGCAAGGCCGATTCCCGACCGGATCGGGAGAGCAAGGAACCGCGGAATCCCCGCGAGTGGGCCCGGCAGTTTGCGAGGCACGCTCGAGCGATGATCGATGCTGGTGTGCCGCTGACGCATGTGGAGATCTGGAACGAGCCGGCCATGCCGGGGCGTTGGTACGTCGACCCGCAACCGTTCGCCAAGTTCTACGCCGAGGCGGGACGGGAGCTGCGAAGAGAGCTGCCTCGTGGTATTCGGATCGGAGGGCCGGGGGAGACTCACATCGGACGGCGCACGCTGGAACGATTTCGACTGGAGTTCGAAGCGTGCCGGCGCGTCGGTTTCCGGCCCGATTTGCTGTCGTGGCACGACTACGTCGGCTATCCCACTGACCAGGAGGCTTTCGAGTTCTCCGATCGCGTGCGGCGTCTGGCGGGTCGGTATGGATTCGGCGATGCCGAGTTGATTCTGTCGGAATGGAACTACACGTTGCCGCCCGATCGGTTTCTTGACAGTTGCGCCAACGGAGCGTACTTCGTGGCCGTGACGACAGCGCTTACTCGTACGCATCTGACGCACTCGCAGTTCTTGATGCTGCAAGACGGCAAGTGGGAAGCGAGAGAGGATTTTCGGGGCGAGTCGGCAGGGATCTTCACTTTGAACGGCGCTCCGAAACCCGTCTTTCAAGCCATGCAGATGATGCGCACCGCGGCCGATCTTCCGGCACTTCCGGTCGAGCGGCGTGCCGCTCCGTGGAATCTCACTTTGTTCGCGAGCCGCCGGGAGGACCGCGGCTGGCTGCTGGCAGCCAATGCGTTCGGGAAGATCCAGGACCGGACTCGTAAATTCCTCGACTACTCCAACGTAGACATGTCTGTTCTCAAGAACCGGAAGGGGCAAGTCCGGCGGTACTTGAGCGGCCGCCTGCCAATCGAGCGATTGGGGGTTCGTTCAAAGGACCGGGCAGCCTGGGAACAAGCTCGGCGCGATTTTGCCATTCACAAACGAGAACTTAAGGCGGCCGAGAGACCCGTGCGGATTCAGTTGAAGGACGCGCCGAGTCACGTTCGAGGCGTTTGGGTCCTGGATGCCCGGCACGGTGACCCGATGGCCGACGCCGACTTCCGCCGGACGTTCGCGGAGCTGAAGTCGAGCCTCGGACACCGGTCGAGGCGCGCCGCAGCCGACCGGCTCACGCGGAGCATTCCCATGCGTTTGGCCGCCCATCGCGCGGCGCGGCCAAGTCCCGTTTCCCCAGCCGAATATCTGCAGATTTGCGATGGTACGTTGATTCTGAAGACGACTCCGTACAGCGCAATCCTCGTTGAGCTCGTATGGTCGCCCGTTGGCGACTGATGAGCGAAGTGCTGCCCGCGTCGGCCGCTAACGGACCGGCTTGTAAGCCTCCCGCTGCGGGATACCGCCTCCGAGTTCGGTCGAGTAGAATCAATCGCTCATTGCCCCGCCCTCGTCGTGTCGGCAGAGGGCTGCTG
>JAADHY010000212.1:0-3443 GCA_013151585.1 Planctomycetota bacterium | reverse complement strand
CTGGGCATGTGCCTCGGAGAGAACGTCGTGAATCGCCACGCCGAAGTAATGGGCCTAATGACATGTTCTGCTGCCCCTCCGACGATTTGCCGCGCGGGCGAGTCAGCTCGAGGCGTTCCTCCCCGACTGCGCTTTGGGTTTGCGGTGGCGTCCAGTCTCATCTTGCTGCTCATCCTTCGGGGAGTTCTGGCCGGAGAATCGGCAAATGGCACTCGGGAAGGGCGCGTCTTCGCCGTGGGGCCTCGCCAGCCGTTGAAGTCGCTCTCCGCCGTCCCGTGGAGCGGACTGGGACCGGGGGATGTGGTGCGGATTCACTGGCGTCCCGAACCGTACCGCGAAAAGATCCTGATCCACACGCGAGGGACGGTTGATCGGCCGATTCGGATCGTGGGTGTGCGCGGGCCGCGAGGAGAGCGTCCGGTCATCGACGGGAGCGACGCCGCGACGATCGCCGGCCAGGCGCAGGCGTACGGCAGCTACGAACCGATGCAGGCCCTCGCCCTGATCCTCATCTACGACCACGACTATCATCGGAAACCGGCTCACATCGTGATCGAGGGACTTCACCTGCGGAACGCCCGGCGGGAGTTTTCGTTCGTCGATTGCAATGGACGGCGCACGCGCTATGCCGATGGCGCCGCTGGCATCCGCATCCAGGCCGCCGACGACGTGCGGATCATCGACAACGAGATCGAAAACTGCGGCAACGGCATCTTCACCATGTGCCAAGGGTACAACGAATCGTCGCTCACGCGCGATCTGCTCATCGAAGGCAACTCCATTCACCACAACGGGCAGCGCGACAGCTATCTCGAGCACGGAGTTTACTTGCAGGCCATCGGCGTGACGTGCCAGTTCAACCGTTTCGGTCCCAACGCGGTCGGCGCACAAGGGGTCTCTCTCAAGGATCGATCGGCCGCCACCGTCATCCGCTACAACTGGTTCGACAGCGGCGCCATGCGTGTGCTCGATCTGGTCGAAGTTGAGGACTGCGCGCCGTGGTTCCTCGAATCTGCGTACCGCCACTATCTGGAGGCAGGTAACCTCGAGGAAGGCCCTGGCCCTTACCGTCTGCGGGAAGTCCGAGCGGTCGAGGCACGGTATCGCAAGACACATGTCTACGGGAACCTGATTCGGCATATCGGCAGCCGAACGCCCGGATCAAACTTGATTCACTACGGCTATGACAACGATCCAGCCTATGCTCGAGGGGGGACGCTCTATTTCTACCACAATACGCTCGTGCTTTTGAACGATCGCCGCGACAGTTGGCGCCTACGGCTGTTTGACGTCTATCCGCAAGATGAGGCTGCCGGGACACCGGCCAAAGAGAAGGTGTACGCGCTGAACAACATCATTTACGTCGCCAGCGAAACGCCCGGAGCGGAGCCGAGTTACTTTTGCTGGGGACGCCAGAGCGGAACGATTGTCCTTGGCGTCAACGCCGTCGGCGGGGAATGGCGCACCAGAGCGGCCCTTCTGGAATGCTACTCCGGCCCGATGAAACCCGAAGTGCGCGGACAGAAGAACATCATCTCACTATCCCGGCCGCCCGTTGATTTTCGCACATTGGCTCCCCGACCGGTCGCGGCGATTGCCAACCGCGCCGAGCCGCTTCCCGCGGAGATTGCCCGATCGCATCCGGTCCTTTACCAGTACCAGCGCCACCAGAAACGGGCAAGCCGTCCCCGCGCGACCGACTTGGGGGCGCTATCGCTCCCGTCGAAGCAGCACCGATGAATCGTCTCGAACACGGATACGAGACGCGGCCGTTTTTTGCTACGTGAAATGGTTGCTCTTCGAGTCGTGCCGCGACGAGGGCGCAAGGCGATGCGGGCGCAAAGTGAGGCTCAGTTGCGCCACTCCACACTTGTTTTCACGTCTGGTGCGTGTCGGGCTTGCCATTGCCGCTGGCCGCCGGCGGGCGGCTGGGGCAGATGAGTTCGTATCCAAGTCAACTCTCCACGGAGGGGAATGCCGCGCCGATCGGCGGCGGGAGTCATCCAAAGAGCCGTCAGAAAATAGGTTGTGCGGCTCGGGATGTAGGATGTTTCTTGGCCCGTCGAAAAGGCGACGGACAGGAATATGCGTCCTAAAGAATGAGCACGTTGTTCTTTGACGCTCCTAATAGTGGTGGAAGCAGCCGGCTTTTTGCCGAACGTCTCGCGGCTGTTTTCCAGATGATCCGACGCGGGCGGCCTCGGTCACGGCGGTGCGCTGCGTATCAACCTGCAAACCGCAAGCCTTCAGATTGGCTGTACTGCACACCGGCCCTCCCGATCGCGTGCCATGGCGGGCCGGCGTCGCCAACACGGCCTGTCATCATTCCGGATTCGGCAGCTCAAACGGACGCTGCACGGACTGGCCGCCAGAGAGCATATGGATAAAGCCGCGCACGCGGTTGCCGGAGCCGTTCAGAACGACGGCATCAGGCGTCAGGCGTTGGCCGGGAATCAGCGCGATGTGGAAATTCTCGAACAGGTTGTTACGGCTTCGCTCGTCCACCGTCAGGTACGGCCGCTCGAACGTGTTGTACGAACCGACGACTGAGCTGAGAAATCGCGAGTCGACAGTGCGCCGGAGCCGGATGCCGCCGGCCTGATGCATCAAGTCGTCGATCTCGCCCATCCTCTCTAACTGCTCGACGGCGCAGTACCACGCCTCCGAGCCGACGGCTAAGGCCTCTCCGTCCACAGGACGAATGCTGCGAAGCTGAATCAGCGAGCCATCTCGTCCGGCCATCTTCTTGTCACGGTAAACGTGATCGGGCCGGGCTGGGTTGAAATGCTCGACCGTGATCCCGACGCAGTTCTCGAACAGGAACTGGCACGACTCCGTTCGACCTTCACTTCCCAACTGCCGCATGATCGAATTGAAGCAGTTTGTGAAACGGTAAGCTGGCTCGTGCCAGCTTCCGTCCACGAAACAAAGCTCCATGATGGAACGCATCAGACGCCCTTCGAACAAGACGTTGTATCCTCCACCGGCAAATAACCGCCGGATCAGGCACAAGTTGAGTCCACCGTTCTCCATGGCCAGGAACGTGTGGGGCCGCGACTCAATATCGCCCAGGAGCCAATCGTCGACTTTCAACAGCACTGTCGGGTAGCGGACTTCGACAAAAGTCAGCTCGTATTGCCCGGGCGGCAGGCAGACTTTCCCACGCTTTTCCACGGTTTCCAATTGGACGGTGCGCGTCCGGGCGAACTTGGCGTCATGCCCCGTTTCGTTCCTGCTGTTCGATTCGATGTGTTCGATTGTCGAGCTGATAACGTCGCCTTCCAGCCGGATGACGTACCGGTGGTAGCAGTGTGTTTTGCGGAACTCCAGATCCCGCAGTTCGATCTTCAGCCGTTCGGCCCAGATGTCTCCTTCAGCCGCCGCGCTGTAGGTCACCTTTTTTTCCTTGTCGTTGCGAGGCTTCTGCCTCGACCAGCAATGAG
>JAADHY010000658.1 GCA_013151585.1 Planctomycetota bacterium | reverse complement strand
CCGGACGACCAAACAGGGACTCGCTTCTGAGCGGCCGTTCCGCGGGGACCGTGTCTTCTGGTTCGCCAATGAAGTAGCGCGGCGGGTGGCCCGAACTTATCCCGATCGCAGTCTCCTGGTGTTGGCTTACGTGAACTATGCTGAGCCACCTGACACAGTACGGCCGCTGCCGAACGTAGTGCCGTTCTTGTGTCACTATGCTCCGGCCGACTATTCCCGTCCCATCAACGATCCGCGCTCGGAACCCAACCGGCAGTTCAACAAACTTTTGCGCAAATGGGCGAAGATTGCTCCGCAGACGACAATCTACAGCTACGTGAGCAAGTCGATGTGGTGGCGTTTGCCGCGACCGGTGTTGCGTCCGTTCGCCGCCGACATCAAGTACTTCTACTCGTTGGGGCTCCGGCGGTACTACTGCCAAAGCAGCCTGACCGACTGGAAGCTGGACGGACCGCTTTACTATGTCATTGGCCGGTTGCTGTGGGATCCGTCGCAGGACCCGCAAGCGATTGCTGACGAGTGGATTCGGCTCATGTTTGGGCTGGCGGCAGAGTCCATGGCGGAGTTCTACCGCTCGATAGACGAATCGGTTCGGAAGACCGGTCGGCCCTATTCGGATCATCCGCCGCGAGACGTCCCGGGCTTGTACGACCGGCCGCTTCTTGACCAGGCTTTGGCAGCGCTCGAGCGAGCTGAGGCGACTCCGGCCGACAGGACCGTCCACGATCGAATCGCCGGTGTCGCGAAGGTCTTCCGATACGGCTATCACATGATCGAGGCGTTGCAGCAGCGACACCGGTTCCAAACCACGGGCGACCCGGCCGCTCTCCGGGCGGCCCGCGAGGCGGGAGAAAAGGCGCTGAGCTACGTACGGGTTCGGGAGGCCGTTCGGCTGGTCGAATCGTTTCAGGCGGTCATCGATCTGGGAGTTTTGGCGACCGGCTTTGGTCCGCCCGAAAAGAAAGGCGGGCGCCGCTGTTGGAATTCTGACGAGACGGGCAAAGGCGATGGACGGGCCGGTTGGGCGAGCTTCGTAGTCCAAACGCCGCGCACGGACCGCCCGCTGGTGATCGAAATGGACGTCTGGGGAACCTCGGACCTGCATCACATTGTGATTAACACCTCCGGCGACGGGCGCAGCGCCGCGTCCGGCAGCGTGTGGACGCCCATCCGGCCGCAAAAGCCGCTGTCGGGAAAAGAGCGATGGGAGACGTTGGTCTTTCGGATTCCGCCGGAAGCTCTGGCAGCCGGCAAGCCGTTCCAACGCCTTGGCTTCGGCGGTTCCGATAGCCAAGTCTGGATCAGCCGGATCCGCGTCCGCCAATGAAGGGGGCCTTCCTGAAGCCGGTGTTTGGCTCGCGATCCAGAGCCGCTGGGGCCGCCGAGACAAGCAAGCGCGGGCTCCGCAAGGTGCAAGGGGTTCCGCAACCGAGCCTTTATTTCGCTTTACCGGTCAGCTTCTGGATGAGCGCAATCTCCGCGGGGTCGTAAGGAGTGCCGTCAGGACGAAAGATATCGTGATGCCAAAGCTTCGGCTCGGCTGTAAACTTTTTTCGCCAACTGGCCCACGGATACTGCGTCTGCGTCTTGCCAGCGACCAGCCCCCAATTGTACGCCCCGACGTTCTGCTCCTTCAGGAACTTCAGAACCGGGTCGAATGTGCAACCGTTTCCACGGGCCATGTACTCGGTGCAAAGGATCGGGCGGCCGTAACGCCGAAGCGCCTCCACGCACCGGCGCATGTGCTCCAAGTTGCCGTAACAGTGGAAACTGATGACATCCGACTGGTCCAGCATCAACCGGTTGATCGGCGACAGTTTCCCCGGGTTCGACCAGTCGCCACGCCAGACGCCCGCCGTCAGCGGCTGGTTGGGCTGAGCCGCACGAGCCCAACGGAAAACGTTCTGAAGCAGCAACCGAGCCATTTGCTCTTTTCTCGCGGGCGGTAGTTCCGTCTGGCTTCCGGCTTCGCCGTACGAGTTCGTGTTGGGGTTGTCCGGTTCGTTGAACAGGTCCCAGCCGTCAATGCGCGGGTCATTCCGAAAGTGTTGGATCACACCTTGAATGTACGGCCGCAGGCGGTCATGCCTTGAGGGGGCGTCCAGGATGGCCGCTCCCGGCGCCTGGACCCAGCCCGAGTTGTGGACATGCGGTCGGGGAGCCGGTTGCGGTCCCGGCTTGGGTTGGGGATCCCACACGCCGTCCAGGAGCACGAACAAGACGCCGATCTGATGCCGGTCAGCGATTTCCAGAAATCGTTCCATCCTGCGCAGAAAACCGTCACGGTCCTGCTGCCAAAGCAGATTATGCAGGAAGACACGCACGCTGTTAAACCCGATCTGGCTCGCCCAACCCAACTCGCGATCGATAGTCTCCGGATCGAACGTCTCTGCTTGCCACATCTCGAGCTGATTGATGGCTGTACTGGGAATGAAGTTGCAGCCGACTCGCCAAGAACGCCGGGTCGCCCAGCGGGAAGCTTGTTCCCGGGACCACCGCCGGTCGGCAGTTGCTGAATCGGGCTGCACGATTGAGGAACAGATCGTGACTAGGACAATTAAAGCGGACACATGGCGGGTTCGCATCTCGTCAATACCTGATAGAGGAGGGCCGGGCGTTTATTGCGAAGTTCATTGATGATAACGGTTCTTTTCTTTGGTTTGATGCCGATCGAAGATTCTAGGCGATGTTGCGGACCATCGGAAGCGGACTGCTTATGGTCATGGGCCCGGGGTGATAGGAGAGGCGACGCGGGTTTGTCGCGGCTGGGTTGACACGGGCTGGGTGGGGGTGTCACAATACCAGCGTGTCAGAAGAGCGTTGGGGCGTGAGGCCATCGACGTAGGTTTGGACGGGGCGAAATCGAGGGACGCTTTTTGTGTTGTGCGCCTTTTGCGGTCGGTCGTCTGCAGAGGTAGGACCGGCCCCGGGAAGCCTCTAAAGTTTCGTCGCGTTCAGGTCGATCCCGTGTCACGTGACGGTCTGTATCCCGGAGTCGGAAAACACGCTGAGAAGCGATGCCCGGACGGGATGCGCCGATCTGTCTTTTTAGCGATGAATTAGCAACTAAGGGAGGTGACAGTGATGGGGCGATTCCTTGCAGCGTGCTGTCTGGCATTGGTCTTGGTTGGTTGTGGCGGCGCAGGATCGCAGGCGGAGAAGGAATTGGGCGGAGGGCCGGCGCCCTTGGATTGGCCGGCCTTGGATACTTTGGAGGCGGATGCATTGATGGGCATCCAGTATGCGCTGGAGCAGGATGACATTGCGGGCGCTAAAGAAGAGGCGAAAGGCGAAGAATTCAAAGCAGCCGTGGAGGCCTTCGAGAAGGCTGAAGTCCCGTCAAAGGTAACGCCCCAACAGAAGGAAGAGATTATCAAACAACTGAAAGCGCTCATGGAAGCAGCGAGTGGAGACGACGCAGCCTTCCAGGAAGCTTTGAAGAAGGTCAACGAGGCGATCAAGGCCGCGCGGGGCGAGTAAGTCAGTTAGTCGCTCCCAGCGAATCGGTTTTGCTGCGGCAGATTGTGGCCTTCCCTTGGATCCCCTGTTTCGGTCAACCCTAAATGGGGCTGGCGGAAGAGGTGTGTGTGAAGAACGCCGGCTTCCTGGCGACGCAGGGAACTCGCCACGAGTTCCCTGCGTGACTGGAGCAGGTAGATCCTCCTTATCCTACCTGAAATGCTCCCACCCGAACCACCGTTACGACCTTGTGTAGGGTGCGCGCTTGTCGCCGCGTCCTTTTCCTGTTTTTCTGTTGTCTTCGATGGAGGTGATGTATGTTTGGAGTCACGACACGCACTCGGCGTCGAGCTTTCACGCTCATTGAGCTGCTCGTCGTCATCGCAATCATTGCTATTCTCATTGCGCTGCTGCTTCCGGCCGTGCAGCAGGCCCGCGAGGCCGCTCGCCGGACTCAGTGTCGAAACAATCTCAAGCAGATTGGCCTCGCCTTGCACAACTATGCAGATACGTTTGCAGAAAACTTTCCGCCGGTCGTCACGTGGCAGAGAGGCAATCCGACGCAGTATTGGGCTGGGAGTTGCCGTCCGTGGACTCGTTCGCCGGGCTACAGTTGGCGGGCTCGGATTCTACCCTATGTGGAGCAGGCGGCGTTGTACGAGCGGCTGCATTGGGGGCAGATTGGTTTGCACGGCTGCTTTGGCGGGACGCCGCAGCAACGTGCCGATGTGAATTTCGTTCGGAGGCAGATCATTCCCGCGTTCTTGTGTCCATCGGATCCCACGGATCCCGTTCAGTCGAACCGGGCCGGCACGAATTACGCAGCCATGAAGAGTGACGGACGTCACGTTCGTAACGTCTGCGGCATGACTGGTGCTGCTCGACACCAGTGGGTCAACAAGCAAAATCGTGGTGGGCTCCCTCATCAGGGGCAAGCCATGCGCGAATACACGGACGGCTTGAGCAACACGATCATGGTCGGGGAGGTCTTCCGAGGCAAACAATTCCGGCGCATGTGCGGAAGTGGTTCCAATCAGAACGGCCGTCGATGTTGGGATTGGTTGGAGTCCACCGGATGGTGCGGTGTGGATGCGTCGCGGTCGCCGAACGATCCGAGGCGAGATGAAATCACTTGGACGGATTCGGTGAACAGTGGAAATTACGGATTGATGCCGATGTCAAGTCCGCACCAAGGAGGCGTTTTCGCCATGTTCGGCG
>JAADHY010000609.1 GCA_013151585.1 Planctomycetota bacterium | reverse complement strand
CCGGAGAATCACACGGTCGGATACGGCGGCTTGCCGAACGAGGATGGCGTGGTCGAGCTGGACGCGGCCGTGATGGATGGGCGGTCGCATCGGGCGGGGGCGGTCGCGGGCTTGCAGGGCATCCGGCATGCCGCTCAAGTGGCCCTCTTGGTCTTGCGTCATACCGATCACTCGTTGCTGGTGGGCGATGCGGCCGTGCGATTCGCAAAGGCTTTCGGCTTTCGCGAAGAAGACCTGCTGACCGAAGCTTCACGGAAGATTTGGCTTTACTGGAGACAAACCCGGTCGGAACGGGACGACTGGCGTCCGCCGCCCCGCGAACAGCTCGACCCGGCCGTCATCCGCTTTTTCAAGCTGGATCGTGTGGCTTCGGAGGAAGCAGCCTCGGGCGAGACGTCCTCCGCCGACCGGGCTGCGGCGGCCGAACCCGGTCTTTCCCCAATCGACCGGCCTCAAGGAACCGTGCACTGTGCCGCTCGGACGGCCGACGGCGACATCGTGTGCGTCACCTCTACCAGCGGGACCGCGTTCAAAATAGCCGGTCGCGTGGGAGATTCGCCCATCGTCGGAGCCGGGCTGTTCGTCGACAACGAGGTGGGCTCGTGCGGCTGCACTGGCCGCGGTGAAGCGGCGTTGGAAAACGCGGCCAGCGCTGTCGCGGTCGAGCTGATGCGCGCCGGCCGTTCGCCCCGCGATGCCGGACGCGAGGTTTTGCAGCGAATTCTGCGTCGCACCAGCGATCCGCAGTGGCTCGATTCGCAGGGGCGGCCCCGCTTCGATCTGAAACTGTATCTGCTGGCGAAAGACGGGCGGCACGCGGCGGTGTCGTTTTGGGGCCCGGCCGATTATGCTGTCACCGACTCGGAGGGCTCGCGGATCGAACCCTGCGACTTTCTGTTTGACAAGAAAACGCGAGAAGCATGAGCGAAACGTTGGAACTGATCGGGCGGCACTACGAGAACGGCGAAGCGATCCGCGTGACCATCGAGGGCGAACGGATTGCGTCGGTCGAACCCGTCTGGCCAGAGCGGTCCGTCGATGAGCTGCCGTACATCGCGCCGGGCCTGCTAGACATCCAGATCAACGGCCATGCGGGTCGGTCCTTCACCGATGACGGACTAACGGCGGAGGCGGTGGCCGATATCTTGCGGCCTTTGTACGGTCATGGCATCACGCGGGTCTGCCCGACGGTAATCACCGCTCCGTTTGAAACGTTGGCCCGCAGTCTGGCGGCGATTCGCGCGGCCTGCGAGCGATACGATTGGGTCCGGCAGATGGTCGTGGGCTGCCATTTGGAAGGTCCCTATCTGTCGCCGGAGGATGGTCCGCGCGGATTTCATCCGGTCGACCAGGTGCGGCCGGCGGATTGGGAGGAGTTCTGCCGGCTGCAAGAGGCGGCTGGCGGGCGCATCCGGCTGATCACTCTCGCTCCGGAAGTCGATGGAGCCATTGATTTCACCCGCCGGGCGACGGAAGCCGGCGTCGTGGTCGCTCTGGGACACACCGCAGCCAAGAGCGAAGATATCAGAGCGGCTGTCGAGGCCGGGGCTCGCCTGAGCACGCATCTGGGCAACGGAGCCCACGGCGTGTTGCCTCGACATCCCAACTACATTTGGGACCAACTGGCCGAGTCGCGGCTGATGGCCAGCATCATCACGGACGGATATCACCTGCCGGCCAGTGTGGTGCGGGTCATCGTCCGAACGAAGACCCCTTTGAAAACGATCCTGACGTGTGATGCGTCCCCGCTAGCGGGTTGTGCGCCGGGCGTGTATCCGATGGGGGCCGGGCACGCGGAAGTCTTGGACGACGGGCGCATTGTCATCGCCGGCCAGCGGCAGTACCTGGCTGGTTCCGGCGTTTACACGGACCGATGCGTGGCGCGAGCGGTCACGCTGGCCGGCATCACGCTGACCGAAGCGCTGGACATGGCGGCTCGCAATCCGGCGCGATTGCTTGGCGTCGAAGAAGTCCGGCTGAAGCGCGGCTCGCGGGCGGATTTGATCGTGTTCGAGCACGCCAAGCCTGGGGACGAATTACACGTCCTGGCCACGGTCGCCGCCGGGCGGTTGACGTATGGATCGCTGCCGTGAGAAGTGTGGTGGCCGCACCAATTGGTCACGGTCATCTGAGAATAAATTGCGCCGCGGCGTTACAGCGTCACGAGAAGCTCGAACGGACGGTTGCGGCTCCAGCGGTAGACCTCGAAATCGCGGTCCAGCGTCAGGATTCGGCCTGTTCGAAACTGGGAAGCCATTTCGACCAGGCAGGCGTCCGCAAAATCCATGGGAACGTCGGCGTACTTGGCCATCAACTTGCGAATCCGATCGGCCCGGCCTGCAAAGTGAAAGGGAACCAGAAAAATGCCTCGCTCCACGTTTTCGACCACCGCTTCCGGAGCCCCTTCCAGGTTGTGCAAGAGGTAACAGCTCTCGGCGATCACCGCCTCGCACGTAATCAAAGGGGCGTCCAGGCCGGAAACGATCTCCACGCACTGCTGGTGGTGACGTTCCGAACGATCCAGGAGCGCGACGATACACCCCGTGTCCAACAAGACCGGAGTCATTTTCCAAATCCTCGGAGATGTTTCGGATTGGAACCCAGGTCCGGGACGCCCGATTCGAATCGGCCTAGCCCGACGATCTTCCGTCCTCCTTTGTCGGGCAGTAAAGCCGCCAGCGTCTTGATGCCTTCTCGGACGACCTGAGAATCGTTCCACCCAAAGCGCCGCTGAAGCTGGCGCAATAGCTCTTCCGTCCGCTGATCCAGACGCGCGTGAACGATGCGTGACATGGCGACCTCCCGTTGTGTATACTTTTAGTTAACTGTATCACGCACGTCCTTCGAGGTCAACGGGCGTCCCACGACCAACTTTGATCCCGATCGACGGCTTCGATCATCCCGAAAACGGGGAGCGCGCGGGACGTTCTGGCGCAGCGAGAGCCGGGATTGCGTTCCCGTGGACGCGACGGCAGAATGGACTCGGTGGGCATTTTCGAAGGATCAGACCTCAATGCGGACGCTGCGCCGCTGGGGATGTCATCGAATGGGCAGTTCGAGTCTCGAGGAGCTGGAACGGACGCTGGTCGATCTGCGGCTAGTTGCGCTCGATGAGCTGCAACGGGCGCTGAGTCCGCCGGATGAGTCGGCGAGAACGGCCGAAGTCTTGCTGAACCGGCTGCAAAAGGCTGGTCTTCTGACGCCGTATCAAGTCGAGAAGCTGCTGGCGGGCGAGACGGACGAGCTGGTCGTCGGTGGCTACAAGTTGTTATATCGCAACGCAGCCGGCACGTTCGCTCGGGTTTTTCGAGCCTGCTCGCTGGAGGACGGCCGAACCGTGGCTCTGAAGCTGCTCCGCCGCCGCTGGTGCGACGACCGAGAAACGGTGGCCGCGTTTCGCCGGGAGGCGGAGATCGGGCTCCGGCTGCACCATCCCAACATTGTGCGGATTTTCGACGTCGGCGTTCACGAGGCAGCCGGCCGGACTCCGCGGCCGTATTTCACCATGGAGTTTGTTGAGGGAGGTCACCTGCGAGACTTTGTGAACACGCGCGGCCGGTTATCGGCCGGCGAGGCGGTGCGATGCGTGCGCGACATCGCCTCGGCTCTCGACCACGCTCTTCAGCGCGGCGTCTGTCACGGCGACTTGAAGATGACCAACGTGTTGATGAGCGCCGACGGCGTGCCGAAGTTGATCGATTTCGGCGTTGCGAGCCCGTCGGGGCGCGCGGCCGAGGCGCCGCGGCGCAGGCAGACGGTCGAATACGCCACACTGGAAAAAGGCACCGGAGCTCCGCCGGGTGATCCCCGAACTGACCTGTTCTTTCTGGGCGCGATTCTTTACGAACTGCTGGCCGGGGAGCCACCGTTTCCCCCGACGAAGGATTACGACGAGCGGGCTTTGCTGAGCCGCTACAGCAACGTCCGGCCGATCCGACAACTTGTGCCGGAGCTTTCGCCGCGTTTGGCCGAGGTGGTCGATCGGCTGATGCATTTGAATCCGAACGAGCGGTACCAGACGCCGGCCGAAGTCATTCCCGACCTGACACGGGTGCTGCGCGAGTTGTCACCGGAACAATCCCAAATCGCTGGCGGCGGGGGGCAGGACGCTGCTGGGGAGCGGGCCACGGTTCTGGTGATTGAAAACCGTCCCAAGCTGCAAGACGCCATGCGCAAACTGCTGTCGGACGCTGGATTCCGAGTGCTCATCCTGGGGGACTGGCACCGAGCCGTACGGCGCTTGCAAGAGGCTCAGCCGGAATGCACGATCGTCGTCGCATCGGCCCTGGGTGCCGAAGCGGCCCGAGCCTGTTCCCAGGTGGCGCAGGTCGCTGTCGACAACCAAACGGCGGTCGTTGTGGTCCTTAGCTCCAAACAGGAATCGCTGCGAAAATCGCTGCCGCGAGCGCCGAATATCTGCGTCTTGACGCAGCCGATTGACGCAGCCAGACTGCTGGATTGCGTCCGGCACTGTGTGAAACGATCCAGTGAAGACCGGCCGTAAATTGAATTTCATGATTCTGGTACATATCAAGATAAACCGACGCGGTTCACCCATCGGGCCTGTCAGCGTGCGCCGCGTGGTGCGTGGCCCACGGCGCATTTTAAGATTGAGTTGCGCTGCGTGCGAAAGTCCCCTCTCCCGCTTGCGGGAGAGGGTGGCTCGCGCAGCGAGCCGGGTGAG
>JAADHY010000400.1 GCA_013151585.1 Planctomycetota bacterium | reverse complement strand
CTCGACCTGCGCGTGGGGATTGGCCCGGAGTCGGTCGGCGGGGCGTCGCCGCTGCGGGAAGAACGCTCCCCTTCCTGGTCGCTGTTCTGACAGCTTATTGGGTCGCTGTGCCGAATGGGATGCCGTGTCGCGCTGCGCAGCCGGCGGCGGCTGACCCAGCCCCAGAAACGCCCAAGCCGAAAGCCCAACTGGACCTTCGGTCGTTGCCGGGGTTCGAGCCCACCCGCGAACCGCTTCCAGAGATGGCGTTCGAAAACGAGTTGATGACCGAAGAGGAAGAGAAGGGCTTCCAGCGTTCGCCCGATCCCAAAACGCGTCCCCGGCTGTTTGTCTTCCGAGACGCCTTGAGAGCCACTCCCCTCTCCGAGGCCCACCGCAAAGCCATCGCTGAGGGAGCTCGCTGGTACATCGCGCGGTTCACCATGCCGAAGTACCGCAACAGCCTGTTCAAGCTGCGCCAAGAGATTCAGCGCGACATCCGGATGTTTGCCAAGTCCGAAGCGGCTCGGCAGTATTTCTTGGCTCAGCTCACCAATGCCGCAGAAGAGATCATCGAACCGCGCAAGTTTAAGATCACTCACGATCACAAGCAGGATATCACGATCGAGATCACCGAGTTCGACAAAGAGGGCAAAGAAACGAGCCGGACGGTCAAGGCCAAGGACGTCAATGAGCTGAACGCGCTGCGGCAGAAAGACCCGGTGGCGGTGGCTTTGTTCGAGCGATACGCAGACCGAAAGTTGCATTTCGGTGGGAACGGAGGAGCTCAGAATTTTCTGGTTCGGTTGAACGCGCTGCTGCTGCTCACCGAGCTGAATTCCAAAGACGGAAACTTAATGAAAGGCATACCGCCGGTGCCGTACGTCCCGGCGGGACGAGTCTTTCTGGGTGTGTTGAACGATCCGGCTCAGCACGAAGCGCTGCGCATCCCGGCCGTCAAAGGATTGGCTCGGATCTGCCTGTACGGTGGATTGCCGCGCAATGATAAGCTCCGCGCACAAGTCGTCGATACCTTTGTCCGGGAATTGTCGCGCAAGGATATCCATTGGTGGTACCGTAAAGTTCTAATCGAAGGCTTGGGGGCGTCCGGAGTATTGTACGGCAGTGACCGCGGCACCGCCCCCATTGTGGCTCAGACGTTGGCAGAACACTTGGCCGATCCGAAGCGGGCCTGGGAAGTACGGGCAGCGGCCGCTCGCGCGCTTGCGCGAGCTCCGCTCGACAACAAGATCAACATTGACCCGATCATCTATGCCATCGTCAATCTGGGCCACCAAATGGCGCAACAGTACAACAAAAAGCCGTCCCCGTTCCCTTGGCTGAATTGCTACCTGGACCTGTACTTCGCCTTCAAACCGATTTCGCCAGACGAAAAAACCAGCGACGGCCGCAAGACGGCGGGCTTTATGGCCAGCGCCGGGTCAAACAAGAAGGTGCAAGAGGCTTATAACCAGCTTGTGCCGATCATCCGATATGTACTCCGCGTCCAGGGACAGAGACGAATCCCTAAGGATCGCGTCGCCGCTTTGGCGAATTGGCTTAAGAACAATCAACCGGGCAGCTTTAGCATCGTCCCGGACGGCAAGCCGATCGTTCCCGCCTCGGCGACGACGTCGAAATCGGATCGGCTGATCGCCGCTCCGTGAGTCCGCGATTTCCGCTGTGGTCGGCGACCAAGCGGCCACCTTGTCGCGTTGACCTTGTTGCTTTCTCGGACCGAAGCTGCTGTCGATCGCTCTTGGCAGACGAAGGGGATGCGCCTGCAGCCTTGGGTCGAGCGGACACGGGAGGAACAACTGGGATGATGTCTTTCCTGGAGATTCGGAGGCTCGCGACAGGCGCGATGCTGCTGGTCTTTTTCTTCGGCTTGGTAGCACGATCAGCGGATGGCTCGGACGAGCGCGCCGTGGATGAATCCGCGGCGGCCGCGACCCCGCACAAGCTGCCGGACGATGCTCGCGCCCACGGACCGGAACGATACAACGTCGTTTGGCGCTCGCCCAGCCGCGATGCGCTCGGATCGATGCCGCTGGGCAACGGCGAAATTGGACTGAACGCGTGGGTCGAGCCAAGCGGCGATCTTCTTTTCTACATTAGTCGGACCGATTCGTGGGGCGACAACGGACGACTGCTGAAGATCGGCCGCGTACGCGTCCGCATCGAACCGTGCCCGAACACGGACGAGCGGTTCCGGCAGGAACTGCGGCTGCAGGACGCGACGCTCGTCGCGCGCTGGGGCCCGGAAGATCACAGCGTCACGCTGCAACTTTGGGTCGACGCCAATCATCCAGTCGTCCACGTGACCATCGCCAGCAGCCAGCCGACAACGGCGACGGCGTCGATCGAGCTGTGGCGCACGGAACGCTTTGAATTGCCCACCTTGGAAGTCAGCGATGTGCTGCTGGATCGATCCCGGCCCGACAAGAAGCACGCTCCGACGATCGTCGAGCCCGACACAGTGCTCAAAAACCAAACTGGACGCATCGGTTGGTATCATCACAACGTCAAATCCGTCGGGCCGGCATTGACGGCAAAGATTCAAGGGCTGAGCGGCTTCAAACGGCCGGACCCGCTCTTGCACCGCACGTTCGGAGCCATCATCACTGCCGAACGGGCGCAGCGAATCGACGATCGGCACTTGCAATCGCGCCGATCAACGAGCCACAGCTTCAGCATTTACGTTCAAACCGTACATCCGGCCTCGCCCGAGGCGTGGCTCACGGCCATGGATCGGCTGATCGAGCAAGTCGAGAAGATACCGTCCCAACAACGACGGAATGAGCACGAGGCGTGGTGGGCGGAGTTCTGGAACCGAAGCTGGATTCACGTGACCGAGAGCAAGCCGAAGGCGCCGCCCTCCTTGATCCCGGCCAACACGCATCCGGTGCGGATCGGGATCGACCAGCACGGAGCGAACCGCCTGAAAGGCGAGCTAGGCCGCGTAAGCATCTGGAACCGGCCGCTACGCGAGCCGCAGATCAAGCGATTGTCCTCACTCGATCCCGACCGTCCTCTCCCCGACCAGCCCGGTGTGTTGTTCACCGGCGTGCCTAAGATCGCCGATGCCCTCGAGAGCTCGAAGAGCTGGTCGTTTTCGGACGGGCTGACGATCGAAGTGTGGGTGCGACCGGAAAAGCTGACGCGCGGCGGTGGCCGGCTGGTCGATAAACTCACGCCGGGCGGCTCCGATGGGTTTCTGCTCGACACGTATCCGGGCAACAGCGTGCGTCTGATCGTTGGCCGGCACACCATCGGACGTCGCAAAGCCCTGCCGCCCGGCCGCTGGTCGCACGTCGTCGCAGTGGTCGATAACCGAACCGGTTGGATGCGGCTCTATGTTGACGGCCAGCAGGTAGCGACCACATGCGATGAACCACTCGACGACGCTTTGATTGTCAGTCGGGGCTATGCCTTGCAGCGATTCCTCACGGCTTGTGCGGGGCGCGGTCGCTACCCCATCAAGTTCAACGGGTCGATCTTCACCGTGCCTTGGCCGGGCCGCGCGGGCGACGCAGACTACCGCCGCTGGGGCCCGGGCTATTGGTGGCAAAACACGCGACTGCCGTATTACGCGATGTGCGCAGCCGGCGACTTCGAGATGATGCAGCCGCTGTTCCAAATGTACGGCCGCGACTTGATGCCACTGTTCCAGTATCGCACACGGCTGTATTTCGGTCACAACGGCGCGTTCATCCCCGAGTGCATCTATTTCTGGGGCGACGTGTTCAGCGAAACTTACGGGTGGACGCCCTTCGAACAGCGCGGCGAAGATAAGCTGCAAACCAGCCGTTGGCACAAGTGGGAATGGGTCAGCGGCCTGGAACTGGTCTGGCTAATGCTCGACTATTATGACTACACGCTGGATCGGGAGTTTCTGCGATCGACGGCCCTGCCCGCGGCGCATGAAATCCTCACCTTCTTCGACCAGCACTACCGGCTCGGCCCGGACGGCAAGCTCATCATGCATCCCGCCCAGTCCCTTGAGACCTGGTGGGACTGCACCAACCCGATGCCGGAGATTGCTGGCTTACACGCCATTACGCAGCGGCTGCTTCGGTTGCCGGCCGATCTGACCATGGCCGAGCAACGAGCGTTTTGGAAGTCGCTTCGGGCCAAGCTGCCCGACCTGCCCACGCGCGAAGTCGACGGCGTCCGCATGTTTGCCCCCGCCGAACGCTACGCCATGAAGCACAACATCGAGAATCCGGAGCTCTATGTGGTGTTCCCTTTCCGACTGGCCGCCTTCGAGAAGCCCAACGCCCAATTGGCGATTGAGGCGTTACGCCATCGTTGGAACAAGGGCAACCGAGGCTGGCGTCAGGACGATACTTTCATGGCCTACTTGGGGCTGACCGACGAAGCTCGCCAGTACCTGGTCGGCCGATCGCGCCAGTCCTGCCCCGACTGCCGGTTCCCCGCCTTCTGGGGCCCGAACTATGACTGGGTCCCCGATCAGACGCACGGAGCCGTCCTGATGACCACCCTGCAGTCAATGCTGTTGCAAACCGACGGCCGCAAGGTTTTCCTGCTGCCCGCCTGGCCGAAGGACTGGAACGTGCGCTTCAAACTGCACGCTCCCGGCCGGGCCACGATCGAATGCGAGTACCGAGACGGAACGATCCGTTTTCTGAACATCATCCCGCGGGATCGCCAGCGCGACGTTGTCGTATGTCCTTTGAAGGCAA
>JAADHY010000781.1 GCA_013151585.1 Planctomycetota bacterium | reverse complement strand
ATTTCGTCGGCGGTGCATTCCTGTCCGTCGCCTTTTTGACGGGCGAGAAAGCTCATCCGACACCCCGAGCCGCACCATTCATTTTCTGGCCGTTCCTAACGCGGCCCGGCGGCAACCTAAACGGCTTTCACCGTAGCCGAACGCACGACGCGTTTGGCAGCGCCTTCGGAAACGCGTCAAAGGCTGGCGCCTTCGGCTACAGCAGCGCGTGAGGACTTGCCAAATGCGTGCCGTGCGCCCATCCCGCCGCACGACGACTCGAACGCTCGGTCGGCGACCGGCGGAAACGGGACGAGGAGACTTCTGCTGCGCCGTGCTGCTCGTCTCATCGAGCGTTATGATGGATGCGTGACGGACACGGGAAACGCCGTGGCTTGCCGCTGTGTAGCAGTTCACCGGCCCAGAGACGGCACAGCACCACGACCGATGCTGGCGGCATCGGTGAGGCCATGCCGTGGCCGCGGCTGCCAGCATCGGCGATGCCGCATCACGGCCGGTGCTGCGACCTTCGCCGCACCTGGAGATGGCCGCCAGAAGTTGGATGGAATCTTGCGCCTTCCGTCGTATGATGCCTGTGGCCGATCGGCGCGATTTCTGTCATCTCAGGAACGGTCATGAGATCGTCTTCAGCGGCTTTTTCGATCGATGGAGATCGATTGGTTGGAAAACGTGTAGAAGATTGCAGCCGAAGTCGGCGTCGATCCGCATGACCAACCGTGTTCAGACTGCGGAACGGTACCAGCTATGGTCTTTGCTGAACTGAACGAGTTGCTGAGTTTGTTTGCGGGCGAGCGGCCGTTGTTGGCTCGCGTCTCGATGGTTGCGCCGACCGAAGTCCCGCAGCCGTATCGCGAGCTCCTGGTTCACGACGAGCACATGACCGAGGCGATGGAGACGTTCTATCAGGGACCGGTCGCGGTGCGGGTCTTGGAAGAACATCATCACGGAAACGACTACGGCCGCAAGATCGTGCTCACGAAAGCGGGCAGCGAACAGGTCGTCCAATTCGGGATTGTGAAAATGAACTTGTCGCGGCTCGGCGACTCCGTTCGTCGCCGCATCCTCGCTCGTCGCACGCCTTTGGGCCGCATTCTGGCCGAGTCGGAAACGCTGAGACATATTCATCTCGAGGCGGTGCTTCGAGTGATGTGCGGCCCCGAATTGGCTGAGTGCTTGCAGACGAGACCGCTGGCCACAACCTATGGTCGATTAGCCATGATTCGGTGTGACGGGCGTCCGGCGGTGAAAGTGTTGGAAATCTGCGCTCCGGTTCCAAGCGAAGACGGGAGTACTGAAAGGTGACGACATCCGCCCGGGAGACAGGCTCCCGAGACAACGCTATGAGTCCGGTCCCAGCGGCTCCTGGCCCGGCGTGGCTGGATCGCTACGATGTGGTCGTGCTCGGCGGCGGGCCCGCCGGAGCCACGACGGCCGCTCTGCTGGCTGAACGAGGCCATCGGGTTGCGGTGCTGGAACGTTCGGCTTTTCCGCGGTTCCACGTGGGGGAGTCGCTTATCCCGGAAACTTACGGAACGCTGAAGCGGCTGGGGCTGATCGAGAAGCTGCGGCAGAGCGCCTTTCCCAAGAAGTACAGCGTGCAGTTCGTTTCGGAAAGCGGGAAAGAGTCACGCCCGTTCTATTTTGACGAGCATGTGCCGGCCGAGAGTTCTCAGACGTGGCAGGTCTGGAGAGAGCAGTTCGACCAGATGCTGCTGGACGCGGCGATCGAGCGCGGGGCGATCGTGCAGACTCAGGTTCAAGCCGTGGCGGCTTTATTCGACGGCGATCGTGTAATCGGCGTCCGAGCGCGCCGGCGAAACGATTCGTCTGAAACATTCACGCTTCGGTGTCGGGTGTTGGTCGACGCCACCGGTCAATCCACGTTTCTGGCGTCGCGTCTCGGGCTAAAGCAACCGGACGCTCGGCTCCGGATGGCCAGCGTCTGGAGCTACTTTCGGGGGGCTCATCGCGGCAGCGGGAAAGACGAAGGGGCCACGATCATCCTGCAGACACCCGGCAAGAAGTCGTGGTTCTGGTACATCCCGCTGCCGGATGACATCGTAAGCGTGGGATGCACGGGCCGGCTGGATTATTTGTTCGGCGACGAAGGCTTGTCGGCCGCGCAGGTCTTCGAACGGGAACTCGGTCGCTGCCCGGCGCTCGAGCGGCGGCTGGCCGGAGCGACTCGCGAACGCGACTACCTGGTGACGCGGGACTTTTCGTACCGAACCGGCCAAGGAGCCGGGCCGGGCTGGGTTCTGGTCGGCGATGCGTTGGGCTTCATCGATCCGGTCTACTCATCGGGGGTCTTTCTGGCGCTGAAGTCTGGCGAGATGGCGGCCGATGCCATCGACAGCGCGCTGAGAACCGGCGACCTGTCGGCCAAAGGCCTGGGCGGCTGGCAGCCTCGGTTTGCGGAAGGCGTCGATCGCTTCCGACGGCTCGTCTACGCGTTTTACGATCCGCAGTTTAGCTTCGGCCGGTTTCTCCGCCAGTTTCCGCAACACGGTGCCCGTTTGGCGGACATCTTGAGAGGGCGCGTCTTTGAACCAGAGATCGAAAAGATGTTTCGAGACATGGAAAGTTGAGCGACGTCGCTGAATCAGCCTGACGTTTTTTCGACGGGCTCCCCGTCCCGACCAATTCAGCTCAGAAAGCGACGCTGGCCGGGTTTGCCTGCGATCGGGGCTCTCCAGGCTTTGCGTTGCGAACAAGATCCCAATGATAAACCCTGCCGCATGCCTCGCCGCGAGCTGGAAACACTGGCTCCGATAGCCTGTTTGTCCTGAGCAGCCGATTCGTTATGCTGTAGCGTCTGCTGCGGCATTTGGTGCCGCATTTCACACGCAGGAAGCACGAATCTCGTCCCCGGCGCGGCCCTTTCCTTTCCCGGCGGTCTGGGGCCGGAATCCGTGATCCGAGTGATCGAATCGCATGGCCACACCAGAAAGTTCCCTGAAGTCAGTCTCCGTCGTCAGCCTGCTTTCGTTTGCGCATTTGGTGGTGCAATTCGCGTTGCAGGTGGTGCTGGCCAAGTACTTTGGCGCTTCGGCCGACATGGACGCCTATTACGCGGCCATGGCCTTGCCCACGGTGCTCAGCGCAATTCTGACGGGATCGTTGGCGTACGCTTTCTTGCCGGTTTTCGTATCTCGACGGGAACAAGCTGGCCCTGAAGCGGCTTGGTCCATGGCCATGAACTTTGTCGTGCTGCTGGTCGGGGTCTCGACGGCTCTGGCGCTCGCCGGCACGATCTGGGCGTCTCCCATCGTCCGGCATTTGCATCCGGGCTTTTCCTCCACCCAGGTCGCTCGGACGGCCATGCTTTTTCGCGTCTTGAGTTGGCTGGTCTTGGCGAACAGTCTCGTGGGCTACCTGCAGGCGTTGCATCACAGCAACCAGCGGTTCGCCCTGCCGGCAGCCTCGGGCGTGGTTGGGACGTGCGCGACGCTGGCTTACGTAATCTGGCGACACGAGGCGGATGGTGTGGTGGCGGTGGCCTGGGGGGTGGTCGTGGGAGCCGGCGTCGCGATTGCTGGGCAGCTTCGGCTGTTGTTGGCGAACCTGAAGTACGCCTCGTGGCGTTTGGACCCCGGCACGATCCGTTGTCTACGGCTGGTGGCTCCGTTGGTTTTGGGCGCAGCCTACTACCGACTCGATCCGCTGGTGGACCGATACCTGGCCTCCCGGCTTCCGGAAAGCAGCATCGCCTATATCGGCTACGCTTGGCGCCTGGTCAACGCGCTGTTGATCGTCAGCACCAGCAGCTTGTCGATTGTGGTTTTTCCGTCGCTGGCTAAGCATACCTCGTTGCACGACGAGGCGGCCCTCCGCGTCGAAGTCGCTCACGCCTTCCGGTTTCTTTGCTTCATGCTGGTGCCCATTACTCTGGGATTGATCGGGTTCAGCCGAATCGTCGTACGGGACTTGTTCGAGCGGGGCGAATTCCGGCCGGAGGACACCACAGCGGTCGCCGCGTTGCTTGTGATCTATCTGGGAGCGGTCTGGGGAGGAGGCGTCGGTGAGGTTGCCTCGAAAGTCTTTTATGCGGCCGGCAACACGGTGTTGCCCGTGGTGATCGGAGTGGTTGGGTTCACATTCGGAGCGGGGTTGAAAATCGCACTGGCTCCGCGTCTGGGCGTCCAGGGCATTGCCGCGGCCACTTCGGCCTATTACCTTCTGAATAGCTCGGCGCTGGCTGCCATTGTGGTGGCCCGATGGGGCAAGGAAACAGTCAGCGGCGTCGCCCGAGCGATCAGTCGGTACCTGCTCGCGACCCTGCCAGCCATGGTGGCCGCCTACGCGATCACCCAAACCCACTGGCCGCTTCGTTCGCTGTGCGCGGCCGCGGCCGCCGTCCTGGTCTATCTTTTGGTTACATTGGCTCAGCGTGACGAGTTTGCGGTCAAGATGTACCATTTCTTTGCGGATCAGATGCAGCGATTGTCGCTCAATCTGCGACCTCCTGCGAGATAGACGGACGGTTCAGACCGGGAACGAGGTCAGTGGCCCCCCAAGTCAAGTTCGAGACAACCAGTTGTCCTCTTTGCGGCTCGCCCCGGCGGATGGCCTATCGCCAACTTGCGGACCTCCTGTATGGCGTTCCAGGACGCTTTCGGATTGTGCGGTGCCTGGGCTGCCGACATCTTTATCTGAATCCGCGGCCGACACGCGAAACGATCATGGCT
>JAADHY010000575.1 GCA_013151585.1 Planctomycetota bacterium | reverse complement strand
CCGCGTCTGCCTCCAAGCCGCTCGACGGGGCATAAGGCCCCGTCGAGTCAGCCGGGGCAAATAGCGTTCTGAGTTCCCGACCGGCTTAGTACCGTCGGATCACTCCGGCGAGTTCACCGAGGACCTCATTCTTCGTGGCAGCCTCGGTCCCTTTCTTGCCGGGGTACTCCAAACGGATCTCGCCCTCTTCGACAAAGTAACGGGCCAAAGTCGGCTTCTTGCCGCGCTTCCGGACGAGCACGAGCGTTCCGCTCGTGTACGAGTCCGCTTTTCGCACGATGACGTAGTCGCCTGCGACGATGTGCTCGTCGGCCAGCGAGTTGTCTTTCATGCGGTAAGCGTCCAAGTTCTCGTCATTGCCCACGTCACTGAAATCGAGGCGCTCCTCGCTTTTCGGTGATCGGACGCCACTGGAGGACAACTCCCCAGCGTACCGAATGCCCCATTTACGATCGGGGGGCCAATCGGTGAGCTGGATGGCCCGGGACATATGGGACTCGCGGATGATCAGCCCCTTCTTTTCCAGAGCCTTCAAGTGACACATGACGCCATTCGGCGAGCGAATGCCAAACTTGGCGCCAATCTCCCGGACCGTCGGTCCGTACCCCCGATTCAGAATCTTGTCCTTCAGGAATTCGTAGATCTCTCGCTGCCGGGGTGTCAGCTTCCGTACTTTGGTTTGAGCCATAGATACAACCTTTCATCTAGTTCCCGCCGCCACGAACTAGACGGCAAAACAGAAAACACCCAACGTGCATACAGCGCAACGTTGGCCCACATCCAGATTCGGACCACGCCGTTCCCCACATCGATGGCGTGATCCCAAAACGACTCCCACGGCAAAATAATCGTACATACTGGATGGAACCTTAACAACCATAAACAGGGTTCTCGATCGATATTCTCTTTGAAATCCAGATCGGCTTCGATTTCGGGGGTGACGTCGGAACATGCGATTCTATAAGCCTTTACGTACATCCTGCCTGTGCGCAATTCCTGCGTCGCTCGACGAAGACGTCCGTTGAGGAATCCGCCTCTGCCCAAAGGAAGTTACTGGACAGTTGGCACAAGTGTGCCACCGGTCGCGCGTTCCCTTGCGAGCGCCGCAACAGCCCTTCCGCGGCTGAGTCTGCGTCGAAATGGTTCGCCGGAACCCGCCGGGGAGACCGCCCACAGCGGACGCCCCGGACATGCGCGGCCGACAGCGGATTCTCAATCCCATGTCAGACGAACACGTTGGCTTTCCGTCAAGACGACGCTTTCAACCGATCGAGTTCGGCCTGGGCGGCGTGAAGCTTACCCGTCATTTGCTGCACCACGTTTTCCAGTTCGCGGATGCGGGCCCCCAAGCGGGCCTGTTCGCGGACCAGGGCGCTTCGCGTATCCAGAAGCCGGAGGATGTTGCGGATTCGAAAGTCCTCGAGCCGCTCGAGGTAGGCCGCCACGTCCTTCGGAAGCCGCCATTGCGCCAGATATTCGGCCAACGTCGCGTTTTGTTCCAAAACCGCGCGCGGGATCAGAATTCCTAGTCCGTTCAAACCCGGGATGAGCAGAAAGTCCAGGGGGATCGACGTCTGTGCCAGAAAGTCCTCGACCGCCGTCAGCACACCGTTCCGTGGCGTCCCCTCTTCCAACGCGTTGCAGAGATTCGGGTTCATTCCGCCCGCATCCAGCAACCGCGATTGATCCGGGTGCATGCCCTTGCGCGCGTAGGGCTGGCGAAACTCGGCGGGAATCGATGTCGGATCGTAGTACAGATCACGCCGCGCGTAAGGCCACCCAACATCGTGCAGGAAGACAAGCGGAAACGCCGGCGATTGTTTCAACGCCCGGTCTTCCAGCAGTTTCAGCTCGTGGAAGACCGTGTACCAATTGTGATCCCCATCGATCAATACAGCATCATACGTGGGAATGCACGGCAGAGCCTCAAGGCTCTTCGCCTGATGGAATTGGAAGTAGCCCTCGTATTCGCGGGAGAAGCTAGCCACGTCGAACTTGGGCGCCGGATCGATGGAGTGCAACAGGGCTCCCTGCGCCCGGCAGAACTGAGCTAGACGTACGGTCGAGTTGGCGGCCTCGGAGCCGACCTCCACAATCACCCGCGGCCGCAGCCGCCGCAATGTCGGTTCAACAATGACATCCCAAAACGGATACACGGTGATTCCTCCTGCAGTTTCCGATGTCTCGTCGTTGCGCGGCCTGTGTGGAAAGGAAAGGCGCCGACGAATGTGGCTTCGCGCTCAGGCCGCTTTTTGACTCCGACTTGACTCCGAAGAGTGAACTCTGCTCGCGTTTCTGGAGTGCGGTGGTCCTAACCCGCTTTCCATCCCGACCAGCGCTGGAGCACCATCCCTTTAAAGGCGCTCCCGCCCGCCAGGCAGTGCCAGGCACAAGGGCCTTGCCGGGAAACGATCACACAAGCGCCCGAACTAAGCGCGGCGAGAGGACGATGCGCCTGTTGAATCCGAGGTTACGACAGTTTTTTCCCGAACGGCTCGGCCGGCCCCTGGCCCTCCTTGGCTGACAATGCGCACCGATTCCGTCCTCTTTTCACGCCTTGTGGCTGCCCCCACGGCCTCGACGCACTATACGTTCTGACCGCTCGGTGAGAAAAGCCCATTTTCGAAGTTCGGTCTCTCGGTGAGCCCCTCGGGGCGTTCCGGCCCGAACGGCTCGTTGCGACGGTCTCCGGGCTCGAAGCAGGCTATTGATTCCGTTCCTCCCGCTGGCATGATATGCTGTGGGCCCAACCGAATCGGGGCGAGCTTCATTAACCCCAGAGGTCCGTGTCACCATCAAGTCTGAGGGAAAGGCCCGGAACCATGACGCAAACCTGTTGGACTTTGACGGACGTGGAAGGCGGGTTTGATCAGCCGGAGTTTGTGATTGGATCCGGCGATGTGCCGGGAACGCCTCCTGGTTGGTTCGTGCGAAAGCAGACGTTGCGCTGCGGTTTGCAGGACGGTGTCGAGATCGTAGAGATCAACAACGGGCGCATGCGTCTGACCGTCTTGCCCACTCGCGGCATGGGCATCTGGAAAGCCTGGGTCGACCAGACACCGCTCGGCTGGAACTCGCCCGTCCGTGGCCCTGTTCATCCCAAGTTTGTGCCGCTAACCGAACCCAGTGGGCTGGGTTGGTTGGACGGGTTCGATGAGCTGCTGGTCCGTTGCGGTCTGGAAAACAACGGCGCGCCGGACTTCGACGACAACCATGTGCTGCGATACCCTTTACACGGGCGCATCGCTAACCGGCCGGCTCATAGGGTCCAGGTCCGGGTCGATGCCGAGCGGGGTGAGATTTCCGTGACGGGCGAGGTCGAAGAATCGCGGTTCTTGTTCTACCACTTGCGTCTGCGGTCGACGGTGACTACGTCGTTCCACTCGACCGGCTTTCGCATCCATGATCAGGTCGAAAACCCCTCGGATGTGCCCACCGGGATGCAGCTTTTGTATCACATCAACTTCGGGGCCCCGCTGCTCGACGCAGGCGCGAAGCTGGTGGTTCCCGCCAAAACGGTCGTGCCTCGCGACACCCGAGCCGCCGAAGGGATCGATACTTGGGACAGCTACCTGGGGCCGCAGCCGGGTTTTGCCGAGCAGGTCTATTTCTTCGAACTGCTGAGCGACAAAAGCGGCCGATCGCGCGTCCTGCTCAAGAACGCGCATAGCACGCAGGGGGTCTGCCTCGAGTTCGAAACCGAGCAATTGCCCTGCTTCACTCAATGGAAGAACACGGCAGCGGAATCCGATGGATACGTGACCGGTTTGGAACCCGCGACAAACTTCCCTAACCCGCGGTCGTTCGAACAGCAGCAAAGACGCGTCGTTGAGCTGCCGGCGCGAGGCCAGCGCGAGTTCGAAGTGGCCGTGAACTGGCTGCTAGACGCCGATGCCGTCGCCGAGGCCGAGAAGTCAGTGCAAAGGCTAAAGGCTGGTCAAAAGCCGACGATTCACAAAACGCCTCAGCCCGGCTGGTGTATGGTGTGAGGCTTGAGGGTTGAGGGGAACTGCAAATTGAGAATTGCAAATTGCAAATTGCGAACTGGCAGTTTAGAGGCGTTGGTGTTTTTCGTGGGTTCCCTCAGCCAGTTTCTGACTTCTGACTCCTGACTTCTACTGTTTTCCACCCGCTGCCTGCCGGTTTTCTCGCAAAGGAGCCCACTTGATGAAACGCCGATGGTTGACATTGCTGAGCGGTCTGGTCGGCTGCACTCTGTTGTCGGCAGCTTCGGCGGCTGACGTGGAGCAGGTGGTCGTCTTTACGAGTGGCACGGAAGGTTATCACACGTTTCGGATTCCCGCGGTGATCGTCACGCCAAAGGGAACGGTGCTCGCTTTCTGCGAAGGGCGAAAGACCAGCCAAGCGGACCACGGCGACGTCGATCTTGTTCTGAAGCGCAGCACCGACGGCGGCCGCACTTGGGGGCCGCTGGAACTGGTCCACGAAGAAGGCGGAACCGCTAAGATCACCATTGGCAATCCCTGCCCCGTGATCGATCAGGCGACGGGCCGGCTTTGGCTGCCTTTCTGCCGCAACAACAGGAACGTCTTAGTCACATACAGTGATGACGACGGTCGCACCTGGGCCGCTCCCCGCGACATCACCAGGGACGTCAAGCCATCGCATTGGCGGTGGTACGCCACCGGACCGGGCGTTGGCATTCAGCTCACCCGCGGCCCGCACGCGGGCCGGCT
>JAADHY010000655.1 GCA_013151585.1 Planctomycetota bacterium | reverse complement strand
TGGCACGCTGTTCTACATGGCACCGGAGCAGGCCGACTTGGCGGCCGTGCCGGATGCGCGATGGGACGTTTACGCACTCGGCGCCCTCTTCTACCACTTACTTTGCGGGCACCCGCCCTATCGCACCGAGGCCAACGAACAGCGCATCCAATCGGCCGGTGACCTGAACGCTCGGCTGGAGGCTTACCGGGAAATCGTCTATGGCAGCCCGCCGCCCAGCGAACATCGAAAGAAAAAGGGAGTGGACAAGCGGCTTGCTGACATCGTCGATCGATGCCTCAGTCCCGATCCGGAGAAACGTTTTCCGAATGCACAAGCCGTTCTCGATGCGCTGGAGCTTCGGGATCGTCAGCGGGCTCGACGGCCGCTGATCGCCCTGGGCGTGATCAGCCCGGCGTTGCTTTTGGTCTGCATGCTGCCGATCTCGATTCGCGCTATGAGCAACGCGGTCCAGACCGCACGCGCGAATCAGGTCGAGCGCGCGTTGGAAAGTGACGCCTTGTCGGCTCGCATTTTGGCTCGCGGCATCGAGCGCGAGCTGGATCAGCGCAAAGACGAACTGGTCGAGATTTCCCAAGATGATCAGTTGCGTGCCGCGCTCGAGCAGGCGATGGCTAGCGGCTGGAGCGATCGGCGATCCTTGTACGAGACGCTGAACCGCTGGTATCGCATCGCCGACGCTCGCCAACGACGCCGGACAGGCCGGAGCGACGCCAGTTGGTTCCTGTGCGACGCGCAAGGCTTCCAGCGGTGGCGAAGCCAGATCAGCCCGCTGACAATCGATAAGAATTGGTCGCACCGGGACTACTTCCACGGGCACAACCGCAATTATCCGCCCGACCAGGTCCCCGACGACGTGGGCCCGATTCAGCATCCGCACATCTCGGTCGCTTACCGCGGTACGTCCGAAGAACGATACAAAGTGGCGATTTCCGCTCCGATCTGGAACGAAGATCGCACTCAGGTGATCGGCGTGCTGGCTCGCACATCAGAGCTGGGCGACCTGCTGGCGGAATACGAGGACAAAATCCATGCGCACAGAGCGGCGGGCATTCATCGCGTGATCGCGCTGGCCGACCAACGAGACGGAAGCCTGCTGTATCACCCGTGGATTCGCGCCGCGCACGAACGGAATGCTCCCGACCGGATCGAAACCTTCGAGCGGTTGAAGCTGGATCAGGAGCTGTTGTGGCGGTTGGTGATCTTGAAGGAACGTCCTTCCGGTCCGGGCCGAGACTACCGGACGTCGCACTACGAGGACCCGGTCGGACGGATCGCTCCGAATCGCTACGGCGGCCGGTGGTTGGCCGCGTTCTGTCCGGTGCACAACACCGGTTGGCTGGCCGTGGTGCAAGAACCGTACGAAGCTGCCATCCAGCCGGTCGAGAAGTTGGAACGCGACCTGAAAGCGTATTTGTGGCTGGGCGTAGGGTTGTTCTTCGGACTGATCGGTGCCGTGTGGTTTTTCGTCGCCCGTGCTTTGGTTAGCGAAGAGCTGCGGATCGGAATTCGGATCGGCGGTCGAGCGGGGTCTGGCCGCACGGAGCGTTAATTCGCAGTTTTCGTCGACTTTTGTTTAAGGTTGAGACAAAACGGCGTTGGACGGCAAAACGCGAAGAGCGAGCATGACCTGAAACGGCCGTCGACCGCAAGCTTGACGCGACCGACAGGACCGGAAACGATGACCGGAACCGATGGAGAGGCGGTCGGACGCCGGTTTCCGCCCAACCGTCGGACCGGTGAAGGAGAGTAACCGCTAGGGGGCGGAAGAGTCCGTGCCGATCGGCACGAGCGGCCATGTGTGCGAGTGATGCGGGAACATCAAAAGTGGCCAATTTCAGGCGAACAGCCAGCCGCTGTTTCCCGGTGAGCCGACGGTCGCAGTAGAACTGACTCCAGGTATGCCTCATCGATGCTGCTCGCGGCATCGGCCAGGGGGCACACGGCGTCTCGACCCGTGGACGGTTACGGAAGCAGTCAAGCTGGGTTCAGGCAGCCAAGCACTACTACAGAAGGATCGTCGGGACCATTTTCCAGAGCAAAGGAAAGACGGTCACGCCATGTCGTCGCGCGCCGCGGTGTCTGAGTTCGTCATCGAGCCGTTCGAACCGGCTTACCGGAGGCTGCAGCAAACCGGTGAGCTGCGGCGTCGGGTGGAGGCGGCGCTGCAAGAACTGGAAGACTGTTGCGTGTGTCCTCGCAACTGTCACGTCAACCGATTGGCGAACCAAACGAAAGTTTGCGGGACGGGACGATACGCCCGCGTCACTTCGGCTTTCGCTCACCATGGCGAGGAAGACTGCTTGCGGGGAACTCGCGGGTCCGGGACAATCTTTTTTGCCCAATGCAATCTGCGGTGCGTTTTTTGCCAGAATTGGGACATCAGCCAGACGCCGTCCGGCCGCGAGCTGGGCGCTGCCGCGATCGCGCAGATCATGCTGACCCTCCAAGATGCCGGCTGTCACAACATCAACTTTGTGACACCCGAACATGTGGTTCCGCAGGTGATCGAGGCGGTCTCGGAGGCAGCCGATCACGGATTGCATCTGCCAATCGTCTATAACACCAGCGCGTACGATTCGCTGAAGTCACTGCAGCTTTTGGATGGCATCGTGGACATCTACATGCCGGATTTCAAATTCTGGGAATCGGAGACTGCAAGGCGGCTGGCCAAGGCTCCCGATTATCCCGATCGCGCCCGCGAGGCCATCCGAGAGATGCACCGGCAGGTCGGGCCGCTGCGGTTCGCCCCGGACGGAACCGCTCGGCGCGGCCTGTTGATCCGACATCTAGTCATGCCGGGGCTGGGACACGAAACACAAGCCATTCTGCGATGGCTGGCCACCGAACTATCGCAGGATACGTTTGTGAATATCATGGCCCAATATCACCCATCCTTTCAGGTAGGTCAACGGGACGGCCGGGGCGAGATTAAGTACCAGCAGATCAACCGCCGGCCGACGCGGGACGAGGTTCTGCAAGCTTTCCAGGCCGCTCGCGACGCTGGCCTCTGGCGGTTCGATTGGGAACCCTAGTCCGTCGGCCGATTCCGCGACAGCCCACGAACGCGATCGATCCTGCCCACAGGTCCAGATGGCTCAATCGCAACGACCATTCCGGCAAGGTCCCGGTGGCGACCGGGGGCCTGCCGATCTGACATCCGAGAATGCCTTTGACTCAAGGAGCTGGTTACATGCCGGAAACTCGAATCGGACGAATTTTGGACGAAGTTGGAGCGATGGCCTTCCCGGGCGTCTACGACACCCTTTCGGCGAAGATTGCCGAACGAGTCGGGTTCCCGATGGCCTTCGTTTCCGGCTATTCGGTCGCGGCGACCTTCATCGGGGAACCCGACCTGGGGCTGCTGACTCAGACAGAGATGTGCGATCGGGCGAGGCGTATCTGCGGTTCGGTCTCAATCCCGATCATCGTGGACGCTGACACCGGCTACGGCAATCCCCTGAACGTGTATCGCACCGTTCGCGAGTTGATGGCAGCCGGTGCAGCCGGTTGTTTCCTGGAGGACCAGATGTGGCCGAAAAAGTGCGGCCACTTGAAAGGGAAAAAGGTGGTGGACCGGCAAGAATTTGTCGATAAGATTCGTGCCGCGGTGGAGGCGCGGGCGGATCGCGACTTCTTCATCGTAGCCCGCACGGACGCTCTGGCCGTTCACGGAATGGACGAAGCGGTGGCCCGGATCGAAGCCGCCCGAGCGGCCGGAGCGGACGCTAGCTTCATCGAAGCGCCTTGCAGCGTCGAACAGCTCGCCGAAATCGGCCGCCGGGTCCCTCGTCCGATCGTGGCCAACATGATCGAAGGCGGCAAGACTCCGGTCCTTCCAACCTCTGAACTCATCGCCATGGGCTTCCAGCTCATTCTGTACCCCTTGACGGCGCTGTTCGCCGCCGCCCAAGCCATAGAGCTGATGTACCGTAAACTCCGGCGCGACGCCACCACGATGGGGGAAGAGACGCGCTTGATGGACTTCGAGCGATTCAACGAGCTGATTGGAGTGGACGCAAGACATGCACTGGCCGAACGCTTCGGTGCGCCTTGACAAGAAAAAGGATCGGTTACGAAAACTCGCGGGGAACCGCGCCAGCTTTTTGCCTAAAACAGACGTATTTTGGAAGGGAAGTTATTGACTTTCGCCTTTTACATGCACAGAATAATTCGATCTAAATGCGACGCATCCTGAGAGGACCGCCTTTTGAAGGCAGCGGCGGCGGGCGAGGCCTAAAGACGTCGATCACGCAGGGAAGCGGTGAGTTTGCGCAGTTGATGCCCTTTCAGGTCGAACTGACCAGCCGAAAAGGGGACCCACATTGGAGAGAATAGACCTGTGGTCCCTGCCTGCTGGTGCCTTCGCAGGCGTGGTCGACGGAAGGAATATTCGAAGGATCAGGAGGGTCAACGTCTCGATTGGCACGAGACGGCGGGCGGTAGGCAAAGGTCCTGCGAGACGCCCCCGGGAATCGGCCAAGTCGCTCGGACCGAGCAAACAGAGAAATCGCGACGGTCTCTTCAGAACGTCTTTTTTCCCTAGGCCGTGTCTGTTCTTTACGGGACGTCTAAACAGTCGTGAGGCTCTGTTTGTCTGCGGCACGGCTCGTGGGTTCCGCTTGGATGTCAGGCGAAACCGGTTCGGCGGTCGGCCAACAACGCGTCCGAGTTGACTGCTTCCGGCCTTTCCCTCCGAAGGG
>JAADHY010000170.1:5044-8066 GCA_013151585.1 Planctomycetota bacterium | reverse complement strand
CGTTGACATCAGACCGGTTCCAGTCAGGATGTCGTTTCATGATCTCCCCGTCGCGCCCGATGTTGTAATAGACGCTGAAAGGGTATCCGTACTTGTCCGCGACGTCGCGCCAAACCTGCAAGACATCCCGGCGCAGCTTCGGAGGAGTGAAACCAACCTGAGTTGGATAGGTCGTCCAACCTGGGTTCCCTTTGGCATGGATTTGGATGACATCGGGACCGGCCAAATTGACCAAACGCGCTGTTTGTTGCGGGTCGGCATCCCGCCCCACTTCATACCGATCGGTCGTGTGATGGTCTTCGTGCAAAAGGAAGAAGCTGTTCGTGTACCAGTTCTCTTGGGCCGCTGCGAGCGTTCCCACACCGAACACGCTCAGCGCTGACACGAAAGCACTGGTCAAAACTCGTCTCATTCTGACCCTCAGGAATAACAAGCCCACTGTCCGTTGCGACGCCTCGCACCCAGCAAGAACAAACCATAGAATCATACCACACCCCGACTCTTCTCACGAAGCTTGGAACGCAATCGACGAGCACAGGAGTAGGAATCCTTATGACCAAAACAGGGCCTTCAAATCCTTGCACACAATGGCCGAAACAGGCGTCGCTGTGGACGATGCCCAGTCCGGCGGTGGCCGCGATCGTAGTCGCGTTTGTGGCTTTGGCGCCCGGGCGGGCCGCCGCATCCGGGCAACTCGGCGGCGCATCCAGTCAGCCGGCCGGCGCGCCCCAGCAGTGTGCCGGCGCGGATTGGCCGACCTATCGTCACGACCGAGCTCGGAGCGGCCGATGCTCGGAAACGGTCGACCCGAAGCTGGTGCTGAATTGGACCTATCGGCCCGTACACCGGCCGGAACCGGCGTGGCCGCCACCGGCTGAAGAGCTTCCTCGCATGCATGTCGACAACGCACTGCACGTCGCCGTTGCCGACGGGCGAGTCTATTTTGGATGTCCGACAACAGGTCAGGTCCGCGGGTTGGACCTGGCTTCGGGCCGCGTGTTATGGTCGTTCGACACCGAAGGACCGGTCCGCTTCGCGCCCACGTTCAATTCGGGGTCCCTCTATTTCGGTTCAGACGATGGTTACGTCTATTGCCTGGATGCGGACACAGGGAGCCTCCGGTGGAAGTACCGCCCCGGCCCCAGTGGGGAGAAAGTCATTGGCAATGGGCGGGTGATCTCGCTGTGGCCAATCCGCACCGGCGTATTGGTCGACCGCGGCGTGGCCTACGCCACAGCCGGTGTTTTTCCGTACGAGGGAGTCTACGTCTGCGCGTTGCAGGCCAGCACGGGCGAAGTAATCTGGAAAAGCCGGGACATCTCGGACCACGTGTATGAGCTGGAATTCGGCGGCGTTTCCCCTCACGGTTACTTGGTCGCTTCCAAGGACAAACTTTTCGTACCGTCCGGCCGCGCCATGCCTGCGGCGTTCGATCGCCGGACGGGCAACCTGTTGTTTTACGCGTCGCCCGGCGGCCACCGGGGCGGCGTGTGGGCGTTGCTCGATGGGCAGCGGCTGGTGGCTGGTACCGTGTTCTCTGAAAGCCAGGGCCTGCTCGAGCGACCGGCTAAAATCGCTTACGACGCCAACACGGGACAGGCACAGCCGGAAGCGTTCGCTTGGTTCCCCGCGATCGATTTGGTCCCCGCCCGCGATGCGCTGTTCATCGTTACCGATCGGGGCGTTTCCGCCGTCAACCGGCAACAGTACAGCGACGCGCTGAAGAGAGGAGCTCGCTGGATCAAAGAACGGCAAACATTGGAACGTCGCCTGTTCTCGCTGCGGCTGCGCGTGACCGATTCCGTCAGGCCCGATCCAGCGTGGGTTGCGCAGATCAAACAGCTCAGCAAACGTTTGGTTCAGGTCCGCGAGAAAGAAGAGACGCTCAGAGAGAGTTGTCTCATCTGGCACTGTCCGGCCGAGGGGCTCGACTCGCTGATCCAGACCGGCAGTGTGTTGTACGCCGGCGGTGACGGGTTCGTGCTGGCCGTCGATGCGTCGACCGGCCAGGAGCTGTGGCGTCACCCGATCGTTGGGACGGCCGTGGGACTGGCAGCGGCCGATGGGCGCCTTTTGGTGAGCACCGACGCCGGCCCGATCTATTGCTTCGGCCGGAAAACGCTCGCCCCGCCTGCGGGGATCGGTCGAAAGTCTATCGCAGAGCCAGCCCCGAAAGAAAAGCTTTCCCGGCTGTACCGGGGAGCGGCGTCGGCGATCTTGCGCGAAAGCGGCATCACCAAAGGGTACTGCCTCCTGCTGCAGGCCGAAAACGGCGACTTGGCTTTGGGACTGGCTCGCCTCAGCGATCTGAAAATCGTGTGTCTGGAAAAGGTGCCGCGAAAGCGAGCGGCCATGCGTCAACGGCTCCAGGCGGCCAGACTGCTCGGCACCCGAGTTGTCGTCGAGCCGTGGGACATCGGCGACTTGCCGCCCTATTTCGCGAACCTGGTGATCGCGTGCGGATCAGCGGCTTCGTCGGCTGACGCCGGGGCGCCCGCGGAGCAAATCTTGCGAGTGCTTCGACCGTGCGGCGGAGTCTTCCTCACTTGCACGCTCCCAACCGCCGAGGCCCGTGTCGTGCATGTACAGAACAAGTATGTCCGCTCGAAACTGCAGGGAGCCGGTAGCTGGAGAGGACTTTATGCGAACCCGCAGAACACAGCCTGCTCCGAGGACAAGCTGGTCCGCGGCCCGCTCGGCGTGTTGTGGTTCGGCGAGCCAGGGCCTCGCAAAATGGTCGACCGACACGCCCGCACGAACAGCCCAGTTTCGATCGGCGGGCGGCTGTTCGTTCCCGGTGAGGAGCTCATTCAGGCTTATGATGCGTACAACGGCACTTTCCTTTGGGAAACGCCGGTGCCGGGAGCCGTGCGTGCCCGCGTCGATGTGGACGGCGGTAATCTGGCCTTGACGGAAGATTCTCTCTACGTCGCCGCCAGAGATGTCTGCTACCGTCTGGACACGGCGACCGGCCGCGTTGTTCGCAAATACCATTTCCCGCCTGCTTCGGACGGCAGCGACC
>JAADHY010000170.1:310-5026 GCA_013151585.1 Planctomycetota bacterium | reverse complement strand
CTGCTTGGGACACGCGCGCTGCCCCTTCTGGCCGATTACGGCGAGAAGTACCGTGGTAAGCGCGACGTGCTTTCGGCAGCCGTGCGGCGCGGGCTGCATCGGTCAGGAGCTTTCTGGCGGACCATGGCTGAGTTCCCGCCATGGGGCAGCCAACAAAAGCCGGACGGCCCGCTGACCGCTCGCTTCTTAACCGCCGACGCCGTCTTCGCCTTAGACCTCGGCACAGGCGCTCTCCGCTGGCTTTACGAAGGCCGCCGAATCGCCAATATCACGTTAAGCGTCGGCGACGGAACAGTGTTTTTTGCCGAAGGCGCCGTTTCCCCGTCCGAACGGGAGGAAGCCTTGGCAGAAAGAAAACGGCTGGCGGGCGAAGGGCTTTACGAACCGCACCTCGAGACCGACATATCGCCCGATCAACGCGATGTGCGGCGTGTGGTGGCCGTCGATCTGGCGACCGGCCAAGTTCTTTGGAAGAAAGCCTTCGATCTGACCGGTTGCGGCGGCAGCAAAATGGGATCGGCCTACGCCCGAGGTTTGCTGCTCTTTTTCGGGCATTTCAGCAACCACGACCAGCGTTTTTTCAAACGGGGCCAGCTTGCGTGGCGACGTATCACAGCGATCGACGGGCGGACGGGACGACTTGTCTGGTCTCGACCGCTGAACTACTTGCGCCGGCCGGTCATCGTCGGCGACCGGATCATCATCGAGCCGCGCGCGTGCGATCTGCGCACCGGCAAGATCGTTCCCCGCCGTCATCCGATAACGGGCAAAGAAGTTCCCTGGGAATTTCTGAGACCGGGGCATAGCTGCGGAGTGACCTCGGCGTCCGCTCATGCGATTTTCTATCGCTCCTATTGCGCCGCCATTTACGAACTGGACCAAGACCAAGGGCTCAGTCTTTTCGGCGGAATCCGCACCGGCTGCTGGCTGGATATCATTGCCGCGGGCGGCCTGATGCTCATGCCCGAACGCAGCTCCGGCTGCACCTGCTCGTACCCGCTTCGCTGTTCCGTCGCCTTGGTGCACAAACCCGACCGACCGCGCGGCAATTGGCCCGTGTTTATCAGCTCCGGTGTCAATACGCCCGTCGAGCACTTGGCTCTGAACTTAGGGGCGCCGGGTGACCGTCGCGACAGCCGCGGCGTGCTCTGGTTCGGCTATCCGCGCGTCGGACGGACCTATTCGGTCTACAACGCGTATCCACAATACGGCTTGCGGCTGACGCTGAACGAAAAATTGCTGGCCGACGGCGGCTTCTTTTCCGAGGATTCGGTCGTGGACGGAGCCGTCGGCTCGGAGCCGCCGTGGCTGTGGGCGTCCGGTTGCCGCGGGCTGCTCGCCCTCGAGTTGCCGCTGATCGACCCGCAAGCAGGCGAAAAGCCGGCTTCGTACACGGTTCGCGTCGGGATCAGCGCTGCGCGTGTCGAAGGCACCGAGCCGCAACCATTCGCCATCAAACTGCAAGGCCGCGTAGTAGCAAAGGCCGTCGATCTGACCGCGTCTGATGACAGCCGCCGCGCCGTCGTCCAAGAATTCCGCTCCGTTCGCGTCACAGACAGGCTGCTGATAGAGCTCGTGCCCAGCAAAACTGACCTCAGCGTCGAGTCCGCCCCGGTCGTCAACTTCGTCGAAGCGATTAAGGAACGCACTCGCCAACCAGCGAAAACGAAGCCCGCGACTTAGCCCGCCTGTTCCCTCCAAAGCGTGAGCTTCGTTTTTCGGGTCCCGAAGCGAAGGGAGGCACTGCATTGCATTCCTCCGGAGTGGTGCTGATGAAGGGCCACGACAGCCGTGGCCGTTCGGCGAGCGGTCGCTAGGGAACCGCCAGCACCGAGCCGCGTCCCGCCAGTCTTCAGACACGCTCAAAGAAGTGTGCCGTCCACTCTCGCCCCGAAACAGCTCTTCCTGGATGGAATCCGCAGGCCACGTTATGATTTGTCCCGGTTTGTCCGATTTGTTTTGAGCCGCCGCCTCGTTCGGAGGAGTGTGCGCCGTTCGTCGACTGGCTCGGCAGCCCGCGTTATCGGACGGAGCCGTGGTCGGATTGGGCTATCAGAAGGCCGACGATTTCTAGTTTTCCCGGAGAGCTGCGATGAAGATTCACGAGTACCAAGCGAAGCAGTTGTTGGCGGAAGCCGGCGTGGCCGTTCCGCGTGGACAGGTCGCTCGGACCCCGGACGAGGCCGCCGAGGCGTTCACTCAACTGGGCGGCGAGCTGGCGGTGGTCAAATCGCAGATTCACGCCGGGGGACGCGGCAAAGGACGATTCAAGGAGTATCCGGACCAGCCGGGTGTGGTCTTGGTTCGGTCAGCGGACGAGGCGCGGGACAACGCCGCTCGCATGCTCGGTCAGACTTTGGTGACGCTCCAGACCGGCCCCGAGGGGAAAACGGTCAACGCGCTGCTGGTCGAAGAAGGACTTAACGTCGCGCGCGAGCTGTACCTAGGCGTTGTGGTCGATCGAGAAGCGGGCGGGCCCGTCCTGATCGCTTCGTCGGAAGGGGGCATGTCGATCGAAGAAGTGGCGAAGCAGTTCCCGGAAAAAATCTTCCGTGAGCCGGTCGACGTGGACTTCGGGCTGCATGCCTTTCAGGCTCGAAAGATGGCCTATCGGCTCGGTCTAAACGGCGAAGGCGTCCGCAGCGCCGCTCGATTCTTGCCAGCTTTGTGCCGGTTCTTTTTGGACAACGACTGCAGCCTGGCCGAGATCAACCCGCTCGTGGTAACCGATGACGGTCAATTGATCGCTTTAGATGCCAAAGTCAGCTTCGACGATAGCGGCCTGTTCCGACACAAAGAGCTGCTGGAACTGCGAGACCTCAGCGAAGAAAACGAAGCCGAGGTGCGAGCGGCGAAAGCGGGCCTGAGCTACGTGAAGCTGGAAGGCAACATCGGCTGTCTGGTCAACGGGGCCGGGTTGGCGATGAGCACCATGGACCTGATCAAGCTGCATGGCGGCGAACCGGCCAACTTCTTGGATGTCGGCGGCGGTGCGGACGTCGAGGCGGTGACCGAGGCATTTCGCATTATTCTGGATGACCCGAACGTGAAGGCGGTCCTGGTCAACATCTTCGGCGGCATCATGAAGTGCGACGTAATTGTCCAGGCGCTCCTGACGGCCTACGACACGGTCGGATTCGACGTGCCCCTGGTGGTCCGGCTGGAAGGGACGAACGTCGAACGCGCTCGCCAGATGCTGGCCGACAGCGGCCGAGACATCCTCACCGCCACGGACCTCACCGACGCAGCAAAAAAGGCCGTCGCCACTTTGCAGTAGTAACAGCCAATGAGGAAGGGATAAGCATGGCCATTCTCGTCAACGAAGAAACTCGCGTGATCTGCCAGGGCATCACGGGCAAGGCCGGATTGTTTCACTCGCAGCAGTGTCGCGACTACGGCACGCCGATGGTTGGCGGTGTGACGCCCGGCAAGGGAGGCACTGAAGTCGACGGCTTCCCCGTCTTCAACACGGTCAGCGAGGCCGTGCAACAAACCGGAGCGAATACGTCAATGATTTTTGTCCCGGCGGCTTTCTGTGCGGACGCGATCCTCGAAGCGATCGACGCCGGCATCCGGTTGGTCGTCGCCATCACCGAAGGCATTCCTGTATTGGACATGGTGCGCGTCAAAAAAGTGCTGGACCGGTCCGCAGCGCGACTGATCGGACCGAATTGTCCGGGCGTGATTACTCCGGGGGTGGCCAAGGTGGGCATCATGCCGGGATACATTCACACGCCCGGTCCGGTCGGTGTGATCAGCCGCAGCGGAACGCTGACCTACGAGGCCGTCTGGCAACTGACGAATCTTGGACTCGGTCAATCAACGTGTATCGGGATCGGCGGCGATCCGATCGTCGGTTCCAATTTTATTGATCTCCTGGCGCTGTTTGAAAAAGATCCTCAGACGGAGGCCATCCTTTTGATCGGCGAGATCGGGGGGAATGCCGAAGAGCGGGCAGCGGAGTACATTAGGCAGCACGTGACCAAGCCGGTGGCGGCTTTCATCGCCGGCCGAACCGCTCCACCAGGCAAACGTATGGGACACGCCGGCGCGATTATTTCGGGCGGAGCGGGGACGGCGACGGATAAGATCGCCGCCCTGGAAGCGGCCGGCGTGGTCGTGGCCGAAAGCCCGGCGGACATGGGTGCCGCCGTCCAACGGGCGATCGAGAAAAAGCGGGCCTGAGGGCTGTCGTTTGGTCGTCTCGGGCACCGTTACCGCGGCACCTCTTCGTATTGGACCAAGGACCACCCGTCTTCCACCCGGGCGCGGTCCAGACGCGCCGGCCTCAGTTGGGAAAGATTGTCCGCTGCAGCGGCGATCCCGAATCGAACGGCATCCAGGACCGAACGCCCCCGCTGCAAAGCGTCGGCAATGGCCGCCGCCAGGCAATCTCCGCAGCCGATCGGATTGACGACGTCCGCCGGAAGCGGCGTCAAGCGATAACAAACATTCGCGGAACGGAGCCAAACCGGTCCAGCTCCATCCGTAACAAGGACCCATTCGGCCCCTTGTTTGCACATCTCCCCCATGGCCGCCAGTAACTCTCGCTCGCCAACAAGTGGCCGTCCGACGGTTTGTTCGAGCTCGCGGCGGTTCGGTTTGATCAGGAACGGGCCGGCGGTCAGTGCTTCGAGCAGTTCGGGGCCGCGGGCATCCAAGAGGATTCTTGCCGGCGTGGCTTCCGCAAGTCGGCGGTAGTAGTCGGATGGAGTG
>JAADHY010000170.1:0-303 GCA_013151585.1 Planctomycetota bacterium | reverse complement strand
GCGATCCGATGAGCACGGCCCAATCGGCAGGGCGAGCGGCTTCGGCGAATGTTTCAAGAAACCTCGCCAGCTCGGCTTCCGTCACCGCAGCGCAGTTCTCAACCAGTTCGGTCGTTCGGCCCGTCGATCGTTCCAGCAGTGTCGTGCAGACGCGCGTTGGCCGCGAGCCCAGCACCCAGGCTGCAGCGATCCCGCGTTGCTCTAGTTCCCGTCGAATCGCTTCGCCCGTCCCACTGCCGACCAAAGTGACGGTCCGGACGTCGGCGTCCAAATGATGCAGCGCGATTGCTACGTTCAAGACCT
>JAADHY010000439.1 GCA_013151585.1 Planctomycetota bacterium | reverse complement strand
TGATGTCATTGGCGATCCAAGGAATCTCCACAACTGCCGTGTGACCAAGCGATACATGGCGCGCCGCGGCCAACCCCGCTGCGCTTTGTAGGCAATGTGCGTGCCGCACAAGGCTTGCCGATCGTCTTTTTTCTTTGACAAGCCGAAAGCGTAAGGCACTGCTTTTTGTATTCAGTTGCATCGGCAAATAACACCCAGCCGAACGCAAATGGAACAGCCGCTCCTCGATCCCGAACAACGACGCTGGGACCGAAAGTTTCCGCGTTTCCCGGATGTCGCGAAATGCGTCGGGTTATTGCACTGCTCGAACGTTTCCGGTGCGTGGGGCGACATCATCTTTTGCGAACTGCTCCAACATGCTCGTGAGAATGCCGATGAGCCGCTTGCGCTGTTGTGGGATGCAGCGGCCCCGTCTTACGGCGGCGGGCGTCCCTGCCCCGCTCACGCGATGCTTCACTCTTGCTTTTTGACAAAGCACGGCTTGACGGCGCGAGGTTTTGTGCGGCCGACAGCTTCGCCGGGTTCCTCAAGACTGTCGCTGCTCCGACCGCCTGCCATCACGACGGGCAGTCCGAGGTTCGGCGCCCGCAGTTGATGATGGCCGTTGGCCGGTGTACACTGGATATGATCGCCGGAGTGGCTCCGAACCGCTTGCTGGTTCGGAGAGCGAGCTCCGTTCCTTGTTTCGTGGCCGCCATTCTGCTCGGACACCTCGCAGCGACGACGGAGCTTGTCCCACCAGACGCCATGGAGAAAAAGATGTCCGGCTTGGCCAGCCCGACCAGCCCAATTTTGGCGCCCGTCGTGGAGGCGCCCGGCCGTTGCAGACTTTGCGAACGACGGTGCGAGGCCGATCGAACAGCGGCCGCTCGGGGGTTTTGCAAAGCCTCCAGCCAGGCGCGAGTCTTTCGGCATCGGGTTGAGTGGGGCGAGGAGTTGGAGCTGGTCCCGTCGCACCTGTTCTACCTGTCGGGGTGCAATCTGCGATGTGTTTTTTGCATCGCCGAAGACAACTCCGTGGATGCAGCGCGCGGACGGCTCTTGACGCCGAAGTTCTTCGCCGAGGCGGTGCGTTGGGGCCAGTCCCAGGGAGCGCGTTATGTGGAATGGGTGGGCGGCGAGCCGACCATCCATCTGCCCGCGATCTTGGAGGTCATGGCGTCCTGTGAGGACTTGCCGCCGATCGTGTGGAAATCCAACTTCTATTTTGTCCCGGATGTGTTCGACTGGCTGGCGGGGGCCGTCGACATTTACGTGGCCGATTTCAAATTCGGCAACGACCAGTGCGCGTCGTCATTGGCCGGGGCGACTCGCTACACGTCGATCGTGACTCGGAACCTGCTACTGGCAAGCGATCGGGCCAATCTGATCGTTCGCCATCTGCTGTTGCCGGGACACTGGGATTGCTGTTTCCTTCCGATCGTGAGCTGGCTTCGCGAGAACCTACCGAAGACGAAGTTCAGCATCTGGGACGGCTATTTACCTTGCTGGAGAGCGAGGAACTACGAGCCTTTGGCGACCCCGCTTCCGCCCGATGCGGGCGGGCGAGCTCGATGCATCGCTCGGGAGCATGGTCTGAACGTGATCCAATAATGTGATCCAAACAGGCGGAACTCGCGTTGGAACGGGAAGACGAAACCTCATTGACTGAGATCACTATCGCGCCGGACGGCCGAGTGTTTCTATTTGGTACGTCGCGGGAGGTGTTGGAAGCGCTGAGCCAACTGACGTTTCGCGATGCCGACCTGGACCGGCGTCTGAACCGTATCGCTAAGCAGACGCCGCAAACCGGCCCACACGCCGGTGGCTTGAGCGATAGTCAAACGCCGGCCGGATGCGGCGAGCCTTTCCGGTCGCACGAGGCCATCCGATCAATGGCCTCGAAACGGCAGAGCAGTGCTCCCCCATCAAGGAGCGACGAAAGTGAGTGAGCGATCCGTTACACCGACAGGCGTCGCGAAAGCGACTCAGAAAGCCCGTCGTGGCCGGACGGCTCCGCGACGCCTTTTACCCGAGGCCGAGCTGGAGGTCCTTATCCGGGCCCGTTACCCGATCATCTACGTGGTGAGCTGGGAAGAGGAGCGGGTCGAGCGCTGTTTGCGGCAGATCGCCGAAAAGCGTGAAAAGAAGCTGTTCATCTGGACGATCACCCAGGGGATCGTCAAGAGCGGGGCCGAGCCACAACGCACTCGAACCGGCGGCACGAACACCTCGGACCCGTTAGCCGCACTCGATGCGGTGATCGAGCACGTCGACCCGGCGATTTTTCTTTTCAAGGACTTCCATCCGTTCATGGACGACAATCGATGCAACATCTCAGTCGTTCGTCGGCTGCGCGACGTGGCGTACCACTTGCGGGACACGTACAAATCGCTTGTCGTCGTCGCTCCGATGATGCGAATCGCTCCGGAGCTGAGCAAAGACGTTACGGTGATCGAGTTCGGACTGCCCCAGCCGGAAGACTTCAACCGGTTGCTGGACCGGATCATTGAAGACGTCAAGGATCGGCCGAACATCCGCATCAATTTGGACGCCGAAGCGCGGGAACGGCTGCTGCATGCGGCTCGCGGCCTGACGCTGAAAGAAGCCGAAAACGTTTTTGCGAAAACACTGGTGCTCGACGGGAAGCTGGATGCCGACGACGTGAGCGTCGTCTTCAGCGAGAAGCAGCAGATCATCAAGAAAAGCGGATTGCTGGAGTATTACGAAGCCAACGAGAGCTTTTCACACGTGGCCGGTTTAGACAATTTGAAAGAGTGGTTTCGGAAGCGTCGAGTGGCTTTCACGGAGCGAGCGAGCCGATTCGGCTTGCCGGCTCCTCGCGGCGTGATGCTTCTGGGCGTGCAAGGCTGCGGTAAGAGTTTGTGCGCGAAAGCCGTGGCGAGTTTGTGGAATCTGCCGCTGCTGCGGTTCGATATCGGCCGCATGTTCAGTAGTCTGGTCGGATCGAGCGAGGAGAACATTCGGCGGGCAATTCAAACAGCCGAAAGCGTTGCCCCGGCGATCCTCTGGATCGACGAGATCGACAAGGCCCTGGCCGGCGCGACCGGATCGGCCGGCAGCGATGCAGGAACGTCCGCACGTGTGTTCGGCACGCTGCTCACGTGGCTGTCAGAGAAGACATCGGCCGTGTTCGTCATCTGTACGGCCAACGATATCAGCCATTTGCCTCCGGAGCTGTTGCGGAAAGGTCGTTTGGACGAGATCTTTTTCGTCGATCTGCCGACGTTGCCAGAACGAATCGAGATCTTCCGCATCCACTTGGCCAAACGCGGCCGTGATCCCAGCCGCTTTGATTTGGAAACGCTGGCTCGACTCAGCGACGGATTCAGCGGCGCGGAGATCGAAGAAGCGATCATCTCGGCCCTGTTCGATGCGTTCAGTAACCAAAGCGAATTGGACACGGAAACAATCCGGCGGAACCTCCAAGAAACGGTTCCGCTGTCGAAGACGATGAGCGAGGAGATGAACCGCCTGAGAAGTTGGGCTATGGGGCGGGCGCGACCTGCTACGGGAACACAAGTCCGGCAGCCCGAAGAAGTGGGACGGAAAATCGAGCTTTGAACGACCGGCCCGACCGACAAACCGGATTCGCCTCCGGAGGTCCTATCGAGGCATGCAGAGGAGGACGGGAGAATGAGTACGATAGTCGTTTTGGCACCCGTGATCGTCGCCAACTGGCCAATGATCACAGCAGCGATCACAGCGGCGGTGGGGACGATGGGCTATGCCGTGGCGAAGCACGCCGGATCGGAGCTCAACGCAAGAAGTTCCGTCGGGGGCGCGACCAAAGCGGAAATCGAAGTCGAGGACAGCGAGATTCTTCCCGATGCCGCGGGCACAGACCAGGAAATCGTCGTCGAACGGGAGGGCGTGCGAGCGCGATTCACACGGGACGCTCGCGGCGTACTCAGAGTGTGCATGGAAGGCGAAGGCTATTCCAAGGAGGAGCTCCGACGGATGGGCGAAGAGCTCATCGGCCGGGTTACTCAGCAATACGTGTATCACCGATTGGTGACGGAACTGAAACAGCGCGACATGAAGATCGTTGACGAAGAAGTCACCGAGGACCGCACAATCCGAATTCGAGTACGTAATTGGTAGAGGAGGGGACTGTGGCCAAAGAAGAAATCGAAATCGAGATCAGTCCCGACGGGAAGGTCAAGGCGCGTACGATCGGGATCAAAGGGCCTCGCTGTCTCGACGTGGCGGAATTGTTGGCGCGGATCGTCGGCCGCGAAGAGTCGCGCGAATTGACGAGCGAGTACTATGAAACCGAGGCGCACACGGAGCGACACATCGACGTGCAGCAACAGCGCTAGTCTTTCGTCACAGCGAAACGTTGAGGTTGAAGCTGATTGTGGTGCAGCCGTCTCGGCTGCTGTTCGCGGGCGAGACGCCTGCACCACAACGTCTCGTGATCCGACTTTTCTGAATTCAAAAGCACTAGCCGGCCGTGCCGAACTGGTCGGAACAGAAATGTTTTCGCGGGCTTTGTCCGGGCGACCGTGAGCCAGATCGCCACACTTTGCCCGCGAACTCCGATGAATCGCCAGGTTTTGGACTCAACTCCGTGCTGCGAACAACCCTCAGGTAGGCGAGCCCATGCAGTGTCCGAGCTGCGAGTTTGAGAACATTCCCGGAAGCGAAGCTTGCGGGCGATGCGGGGCCACGTTACGGCTAGCGGAGGCGCAGCGGTCGACGTCCATCCGCCGCGGGCCAGCCGCACCGCGAAGTTCTGGCGGCGAGTCTTGCGCCGCCCGAGGTTCCTTTTTCACCGCTGGCAACAAATTGTCGCGCGATGGGAGACGTTGGTCGGCCTCCTGCAAACGGAAAAGTCGCCTGCGGGCGTTCTGTTGCGGATGCTCATTCCCGGATGGACTCAGTTTTATGTAGGCAAAGTTCGTCGAGGGCTCTGGTTTCTGAGCTTGTATTTGGCTTTTTTGCTGGTCGGAGCCCTGTTTTGGGGAACCATCTTCGGCAGCATCATGCTCGGGCTGGCGCTGACCACTCATTTGTCGTCCATCGTCGATATTGTTTTCTCCTACAGCGAGCCAGGAGTCCCTCGAATCGCGTGGATCCTATTGTGCTGGCTGGCCATTGGGATCGTCTTTTATTGGCCGGCCGGTTGGGCCGTGTCTCACCTGGTGATCCCACAGCGAATCGTGTGGGATGCGCCGCCGTTTCGCGAAGGGGACGTCATTCTGTATCATCCTTCGGCGTACGCGTTTTCGGACCCGGCTGTGGGTGACGTGGTGCTCTATCGCATCCCACCGACTAGGGTGACAGTGCGAACAGGAGTAGGAGCCGGCGTATACGATATCCAAGGCATGCGAATCGATCGGATCATCGCCGGGCCGGGACAGTTCGTTCGGTGGAACGGGAAGGAACTGCAAGTGGATGGGCAGCCGAGCCCCTGGTTGCCACTGAACCCGTCGCGGCTTCCGGTATCGTTGGAATTCCAGGTGCCACCTCGGCACTATGCCGTCTTGCCCTCCACGGATCCAATCGCTTCGCAAGTCGCACAAACGGAAGTGTGGCGAGCGATCAGCTTGCTCGAGCGCCGGAACATCTTGGGAGAAGTCTGGGTTCGGCATCAGCCGTTGAGTCGGTTCTGGATCGTTCGCTGAGATCGGTATGCCTGGTTCGATCGATCAGTCCAAGCCGAAGACGAAAAGAACAGAAAGAGTGGTGCATGCCGCGGTTTGATAAGTTGGAGTTTGGGGCGGAGGAGGAACGGCCTTCGGTCCGCTCTGAGTCGATCTCTGCCGACGAGCCGCAATGGATGCAACGGGCGGACCAAAGCCGCCGCCGGGGACTGTACGAAGAAGCTCTGAAGTTCTATTCCCGCGCGCTGGAAGACGACCGGTCTTTGGTCGCCGGCTGGCTAGGCCAGGTGCAGATGCTGATACATTTGGACGAGCCGGAAGAGGCCGAACTATGGAGCCGAAAAGCGTTGGAGCTGTTCCCGGGCAACGGGGACTTGATGGCGGGACGGGCTCAAGCCTTCTGCCGCATCGGCGAGCTGGCCCAGGCGCACGCGTTGAGCGACGGAGCGCTTCAACAAAGCGGCCAATCGGCCTACCGCTGGATCGTGCGCGGTGAGTTGATGGTGGCGGGCAAACAAAGCGTCGACCAGCACTGCTTCGATAAGGCTCGGCAGTTGGACTCAGACTGGCTCGTCTCTCTGGAGATCGCGCTGATCTACCTCTACTACGACACGCCGAGCCCGGCATTGATTCACGCCCGTCGGGCCGTCCATTCCGCTCCGCACCAGCACTACCCGTGGTATATCCAGGGTG
>JAADHY010000629.1 GCA_013151585.1 Planctomycetota bacterium | reverse complement strand
CTCCCAGCGACGCGGCCGTCTGGTCTAATTCCGAAAGACCTCCTCGCCCATTTCGTCAACGCGGAAAGATTGGATTGTCTTTTCTTTGGACCGCGGCCACGGAATGCAGATGACACGCTTGGCTACCAGTATTGGCCATCCTCTCTTTCCGAGTTGACAAAAGCCCTCATTCTCCCAAGCGACAATCGAACGAAAAACCGATGCGCGGCGATCGCTCATGTCTCGCACGACGCCCGTCGGCCCCGGTAAAGCAAACAAACTCCCGTAAGAATGAATACGATTCCGTACCACGCACCGCCGCGTACCAATTTCTTCGAGGAAGCAGCGCGTCGAAAATCGATATCACGCTCATGCAGCTCGGTCTGGCCTCACGGCTGCTTCGCCCTCTGTTGCGATTCGCCCCGTAATACGCACGGCACTTTCGTGGCAATGACACGGCCCGCGTAGCGGCACCTCAATCTAACCCAAAGTGCCATTGGCTCTCGGTTGAGGTGCTGTTTGGGCACAATCACAAACAATTCCCCAAGCAGCCGACCTTTTCCCCTTTTGGGCGAAACGCGGTGGACAGTCACCTTGACGCCCCGAAGCGATTCATCCATTGACGCCTCCACCAATGAAGTCGTCTTGTCCGTGTTTGCAAATATCTTGACGCATCCGCTAATGGCCGTGGCGCCAGAATCACGTCGCTTAAGGACAACGGCAGGCGGCACGAACCGAACCGGAGACAGGGGCCGGATGTGAATACGGGCGGCCCGTTCGGACCGAGCCGTGCCCTCAGTGCGGATTATGACAAGGTACTCCCCCATGCTCTGGAGTTCCGGGATAGGGAACTCGACGCGGATAGGCAGGCCATTCGTCGTCACCGGCGCGCCGGGTTCGTAGTGGAGGCTTGCGTCGGGGAGGTTCGTTGTCACCTCCAACACGCGAAGCTCTTCTCCCGTTACCCGGCGAACCATCAGCTCAAAATACGCCTCGTCTCCCGGGACACCGCAAAGGGAGACCTCGCTCGGGTGGATACTCCACGGTCGCCGACACCGAAACGTCAGCGCAAATCGAATCGGGGAAATGTTCCGAGGCTCCTCAATCCGCACTGTGGCAAAAACGGTACGCCAGTCAGGCTCACACGGTTCCGCCGCCGCAGCCATCTTTAGTGTCGAGGACTCGCCAGGCGGCAAGACAACGCGTGACAGGTCTGTGTACACACATCCACATGATGTGTCTACAACAGGATGCAGCGCCACCCGCCGGCCGGAGATATTTCTGATCTGGAACTCGGCCATCCTAACGGCGCCTTCTTGGACCTCTCCCAGATTCGCCGTCATCCCGCTCGGCAACTCGATTAGGGAATCCCACGGACGAGCAGTTTGCGTTGCATCATGCCTGACTCGCGTTGTATCGCCTGGCCCCCGGTCTTTGCCGGCACGCGGCGCCCGAGGACACCCAAGGCTCACAAATACCAAAAGGAACAGAACTGCAATGTAAGCACACGGCCGGAACATTTCAGCTCGCCTTTCGAGACCGCCGAACCTCCCGAATAACCCACACGGCGACCGCAACATTGACGATGGCCACCAGCCCCCAAAGCCATGGCCGCGCCGTCGCCGTCGAGTCGTTTCTCTTTTTCACGACAGGGCGGCCGCCGATCGGACCACCTCCGACGCGAAAGGCGCGATCCTGAAATTCGTCATAGATGATCGCCCCTTTGGGGAAATCGATCGTGAAGACCTTCGGATCGATCGGTTGATTAACCCGCATCGTCGTGGGGTCAATCCGGATCGTGCTCGTGGGACCAAGTGGGGTTGAGTAGTAGCGGGTCCGCTTTTGGACTTCCCGCCAGACCTCCTTAGCCAGCTTTCGGGTGTCAGCCGCGGTTAACCCATCCGGATAGTCCGCTCGCAATTGGTAATTCGTGTATCGCCCCTCGATCGGCACCCAGGTTCCGTCTTCGCCCTGGGCGAATTTTAAGTTCTCGATCAACAGGTCCTTGACCTGAACGTCGACGCCTCGGACGTGCAGCATCACGAGTACGCGTTTCGGCAAAAACCCGTGTTCCGGATCCACCCAGACGCGCAAAGTACACCGCGTCGGCCCTTCGGGCCAATTTTCGTGCTCACCTTCAAGATAGTCGCGTTCAAGCACGTAAAGGCCCGGCTCGGTGTCAGATGTCTCCACGAGCCTCATCTCGTCCGTGAGCAAGTCCGACAAATGCCGAAGCGGGTGAATCGCGATGTTATACCCAAGTAACCAAGTTAGGGACGCATACACCTTCAAGGGGTAAGGCGACCGAAGAATCTGGCCGTTTTGCGCTTCGACCAGGAACGTTCGAAGTTTTTCCCCGTCGTAGGCCCCCCAAAAAGACTGATAATGCACGCCGGACCTGTCTCGATTCGCATAGATCTCCCGCCCTCGGAGCATCAACCGCCCTGTTCGCCGCTCCCAAGCATATTGAAAATCGAAATACACAATCCAACCGTCCTTATCGACCTCCGCTCCAGCGGGTACGACGCCCGGCCCGTGTGATTCTGTATGCGGCCGGAGGACCGTTACGTGCCCTTCGAAAGAGGAGATGCTTTCCAGCGCCGCGCGACAGGCCTCCCTTAAGCTGTGGGCTTGCGCGCCGTCTTGAGTTGCCACCTTAATCACACTCGCTGCGCTAAGCGACGGCGCTAAGGGAGTGAAACTCAATACGCGGCTAGCCCCGGCGACAAAGACGACAAACCACACCCCTTTCAATCTCATTCACCCTCCCCCTTGTGATCAAATCGTGTTGTTTCTGAGCGCACATAGGCAGCGTCCGCTGAAAGAGACTTCGCTAAAGCGAAGTGACTCGCCTGTACGGTCCCTTCCGAGAGGCCGAAGCAAAACGCCTCACTGGCATAGGGTCGACACGCCCGGGAGACACTTCGGCTCCATGCACGCCTCGTCAACAGGTTGAGGATTTAGCCCGGGCGTGCAGCACCCACTCACGCTTCCACCGCCGTTCCGGCACTCCTGTCGGATCTTGTGACCGCAATTGTAGTATTGCCAGTTGCTGATCCCGTCCGATGTGCAATGCTCATTGGAACGACCGGTATAATAACACAAGTCGGTGCTTCGAGACGCACCGGAGCACGTATAGCAATGAGTAGAAGTATCGCAATTCCCGCTCGCATCCTTCTCGCACCCGTCTGTCCATCCCCCGGACTCGGGCTTCACCTCCACAGCCCCCACGCAACGGGAGAGCTTACAACATGACTTCGTTTCGGAAGGAGGAGCCGCGAGCAGTCGCGGAGACCCCACACTGGCCAGTATCCACAAGTCTAACGCACAAACCATTGCTACCGACGCCCTAAGAGCCACGGGCCACGCTCTGATCGTCGCTAAAGCTGTTCGCATCGCCTTACTCCTCGCTTAGCAACCGTTAACACAATCCACCCTTCATACCTGACGCTCGTAACACGCGCGGCTTCGCCGCCGATGCATGAGCTCACCGTATCGCAAAACCTCCGAAGAGTTCCGTAATGACGCATCGCCCACTCCAACCGCACGGCGACTTTCTCAGTCGGCAGGTCACTCCGAAGAATCGCAACCATCGCCTCCAGCAAGGGCTCGTTCCTGAGCCGCGAGTCGACAATCTCCGGCGGCATGCAAAGGTCCCCGACCACTGACACGGTCTGTTTGCGAGGCCAGTCAGGACCGCAGATGACCTGCGCCGCCAATTGAAAGTCCTGTCCCCAGTCGAAGTTGCTTCCCAAGAGGTGTTTCCAGCCGTTTTCCGGGCCGCCGGCCAGTTCGTTGAAATACGCCAAATGATGCGGATGATTCAATAGCGTCCCCACGGCCGTCCACAAAAGACACGCCACCGTCACCGCAGGAACAAACCAGGCCCGCAAACGCTGCACCCACCAGCCAAGGACCGCCCCCGGCCCAGAGCCACACCGGAAACGGCTGGCGGAAAGGACATCCGAGCCTGACGCGGCGACCCAAAGCACAGGTCCAAGCAACCATCCCGGCCCGCCCAGCCCCGATCCGGCAGCGACCTCTGACCAGGCCGCGGAACCAGCCTCGCTCCGATCCACAAAACTGCCTCGGCCTTCCGGTGCTCCAACGAGCGCATCCCCCCGAAATTCATCGCGGGGACGCGTCGTGGCCCGACCGGGAAACACGATGACCGTAAGCCGACGCAGCACCCGCGCGCTCGGGCGCTTCCACAGAAGAGGACGGCGAAAAGAAACCATCACACTCGGATGTGCGCTCGGAACCCCAAAACAACCACCAGCCAACGCCGCTGCGCCGGCCGACAACACCCTCTCATCGGGGAGTTCGTGCGCCGGTGACACCTTCCCGCCGTCTTCCGCCGCCGCCTGCGGAAGTCGCCAGCAGGCCGGATCGCCCCGCCCTAATCAACAACCGGTCGACTTCGAGAAACGACCGATTCCCCCGGCCCGCTGCTCTCCCAGGACGCGTCTTCAGCACGCATCTTTGCCCTCGGGAGAAAACCAGCGGACTCGTTCAGGCCGAGCCGAGGGCGACCCGTATGGGACGCGCGAAACCCCTCTCCAGGAACCGTGGTTGTCCGACTGTTGCCCGCCTTGGCCGTCCGGCCCGAAGACTCCGCTTCAAAGCCCCTCCTCAGTCCGTTCCAGTCATCCCCCGCGATCCCCGGAAACGCAGATGGGATCTTTCGATGAGACAGAACCGCCCCATTCGAGGGGGGAACGACCGGGCGACTGAGCCCACATCCAAGCGTCGACTTTATTCCCCCCCCTTCTCTCTGTCAAGAGTTCATCTGAGTTTTTTTCCAATTCACAAAAAATTGTCGTGATCCTGTGACGAGGCCTCGGTCTGCGGCTTTGGCACAGCAAAAATCGAAGACCGTCGCGTCACGGGCCGCCTGTCACCGCCGGGCTCACGCCCACCGGTCACCGACGCTTTGTCTTGTTACGTTGGCCTCTCGGTTCTTCGCCCCCGGCGACTCGTCGCCCCAACGCTCCGCAAAACACAAACACAAACCCGAAACAGGGCAACACGTACCGGAAGTGCTCATTCAAGTTGGTCTGCGAGCTGACCAGCACGAAAACGCAAAGGGCCGGAAGCAGGAGCACGAGAACGTTGAGGGGCGAGGGTTGAGGGTTGAGGGAGGAAGAAAGCGGAGAGCTCAGGGCGGAGAGCCGAGGTCCGGATCCGCCTTCCAGCGACGACACCGATTCGTCTCCATGCGGCCCAGAGGTCGGCGACCCGGAGGCGTCACCGTCCGGTTCCTCTTCACCAGTGGGCTCACGCCCACCGTTCGCCGGCGCAGGCAGGCCCGTCTCCACAACCGGGCGTCCACCATCCGCGAAAACAGCCTCTCTGTTCAAGCTCCCGGCTCTCGCCCCTTCCCGCTGAACTCTTCGCCCCCAAGCCCACCGCCAAACAAAGACAACGAGCGCCAGAACCACCACCAGTTGCGTTCCATGGGGCACCTTCACCCACAGCCCGTACAGGTAGTAGTACCACCAGCCGCCTTCTTTCCACTCGCCCGCCAGGTAGCTGCGATGAGGTCGCTCAAAATCGCTCTTCTGCGTGTCGATCCCCAACACGTACTGCTTGGGCAGCGGAACCGGCAACTCGCCCAGCCACGTGTTCGCAAACCGGTTTCCTGGCTTGCCGGTTTCTTTTGCTCCCGTCAATGTCCGGCTGACGAACGTGAAATCCTCCAACCGGGTCAGCGTCCCATCAAAACCGTACGCCACGTTGATCAAGTAGACGGCGAACAGCAAAAGGAACGCCAACTGCATCAGCGGAGCCCCCCTTGGCTCTCCCCTTCGCCGGCTTTTGCTCGCTCGACCCTCAACCCTCAACCCTCGACCAAACACCACCCACAACAAGGGCCACAATCCGAAGAGAATGATCCACGTCGTTTTGGTGAGTTCCGCCAGCCCCAGGAACAAGCCGGCCAGAAAGGCCCGATCCCAGCCCGGTCGCCTCAGCCACCGCCAGAAGAAATAGCCAGCTCCCAAGCCGAAACTGGCCGCTGCACAGTCCGCCGTGATCAGTTCGCCGTGAGCCAACACGTTCGGCTCGAAGCACCACAAGGCTGCTGCGATCAGGCCGGACCACTCGGAACCCCACAACTCCCGAGCCCACAGGAAGCAAAACAGTCCCCCCAGCACGCTGAAGGGGATGCACGCCCAGCGAGCGACCGTAAACAGCCAGATGGATCGCTCGCCGTTGACTTTGACAAAATCACTGCCCAAGGGGAACTCAGCCCGCGAGCCTGGGCCGTCGTAATAGCGGCTCCAGTCCGTCTCGCAGCCAGCGGCCAGAACAGGAAGCGCCGCGACCATGCGCACCAGCGGCGGGTTGACGCGAAACAACTCGAATCGGCCGAACTGCCAGTGGCTGATTCCCGAAACCAGAAACGCCGGCTCCAGCATCGTCGGGCTGTGCTGCGTCGCCCCGTGCGCCAATAGTCCGGCGTGGGCCAGAAGCAACGCGGCCAGCGCCGCTCTCGCCGAGAAGCAGCCGACGCAAGCGGCGTCTGCCGTGGGCTTCCCGTGGAGTTTCGCTGGGATCGCAGCGACTCTGAATTCCCCCAGTAAACGCATGCCCTGTGCTCCTGATGGACCGGT
>JAADHY010000678.1:4734-8353 GCA_013151585.1 Planctomycetota bacterium | reverse complement strand
CCGGATGCGCTCGATGACGGCGCCGCGGTCGGCGGACAGCGTGAGGTTCACCGTCAAGATCGTTCCCTGCTTGAAGCCGACGGGATTGGTCGTTTCAAACAAGGCGACAAGTCGCTGCTGTGACCGTTTCGCCCCTTTTTTGGCCGCGCGACGCCGGTCCGCGCCGGCGTCTCCTGCAGCCGCCAGCGCCCTCGTGGGACGCAGCTCGGTCGGCGCGTTGCGGAACACGACGGGTACCGGCGATAAGTGCAGTTCAACCTGCGGATCGGGCGGGTCGGTGATCACTCGCTGCCAGACCACGCGGCCCGCTTCGTCCAGCACCGAGACGCGGCATGGGACCAAGCGGGTTTGCAGACCGCCGTCGGTGCGGTTCCAGATCACGATCCGGTCAATGGGCTGCGTCGAGCCCAGATCGAGTTCCCACCACGGCTCATGTTCCCTTTTCGTATGACAGACCGACCGGTCGGACCAAAGACCGCTGGTATTGCCGTCGATGGCCAATCGAGCCGGGGCCTGCCAGCTTGAACTCGACTGCCTCGCCCTGCCCTGCCGCGCAATGTTCTTGCCCTGGCTGAAGACCTGGACTTCAGCTAAATGCAGGTACTCGGTGCGTCCGATGATCTGGATCCGAATCCGCCGCCCGCGGAACCGACGGTTTTCCGGTAACGCGGCCGTCATGCGGAATTCTTTCAGCTTGATTGAAGGGCCAGCGGCTTCGGCTCCGGATCGCCCTGCATCCGCGCTGCGACGCTGCACGACTTCCAGACGGAAGCCGGTGATCCCGGTCATGTCCGTCGGAATGTGCAGCGAGCACTTGATCCCTGGCTGAGGGCTCACTCCGTTCGACTCCAGCCACCCGTCGTCCGATGTTTTGCGCAGTGTCAAGCCGCTGGGCGAGGCGATGTCGGTCGGCTTGAGCGGTTGCCAGTGCGTCTGCTGTTCCCACTTTTTCTGAGCGGCTTGCAGTTCGGGCGTCGAGGTCCCGAGCGTGCGCCGCAGCCGAGCGATCTCCTCTTTCGCCCACCGGCGCCAGGCTGCCAGCGGCAAACGTTGCCGGAGCACCACCGGGCCGAGCAGCCCCGAATCGGTCGGGCCGAGGTTGTTCACGCGGTTGGTCACGGTGTAGTGCGGAGCGATCGTGTTGGCCACGCGCACTTCCAGCGTGTTCTTGCCTTCGTGCAGCAGGCCCGTGAGGTCAAACTTGAATGGCCGCGCCAGTCGGACGCCTGCCCGTTTGCCGTTGACCAGCACCTCGGCGGCCACGAGCACTTTGCCCAAATCCAGCTCGGTCGGCCGCTCAGCCTCTTCAGCAGTCAACGTCAGCGTTTGCCGGTAGACACCGATGCCCGAATACGTGGGCAAGGCAAAGTCGGCCCACAGGCCGGGCTGGATCGTGCCGCCGCCCAGCTCCAAGCCGATCGGTAGCGGAAAGGCCGCTCCGCCGTACGATCCGGGTTGCATCTCGAGCCGGATGGCCACCTTGGAGACTCCGGCCGGCGGTTTCGGCACGCGTGCGACGCCGTCTCGCACGGGCACCTCGACGCCGTCGACCCACACGCGAGCCGGTGCGGCCGTCCGCAAGTGCAGAGCTCGCAGGCCCGGCGGTGCGTCGAACCGGTACCAGCCCACCCGCTTTGCCGACGGTGGCTTGACGTCGTAGACGATCTCCGGCACTTCCTCAAAACACGTCAAATACGGTGACGGCAGATCGACCGATCGCTTCCGGCGTGGTTCGGTCACCAAGCCGACGTTCTTCAAGGGTTCATCGCCCCACGGCGGCTCGCCCATGCGCGCGAGCACCACGACCGGCTGCCAGGCCGAATCGTCAAACTCGACCGTCTCCCAGCCGTCCCGTTCTTCGACCGAACCCTTCCATGACCCGTCGCTCACCAGCGTCATCGTCTGCCCGTCGGGAAACTGCACCTTCAGCGACAAGGCGAAAGCCTGCTTGTCCGGATCGCCGTGGAAGTGCAATCCCGAGTGCACCTGCACCCACGCGGCCAGCACGTTCGTGCCTTTTCGCAGATGCGGCGTGATGTTGATCGATTCCGGACGCGTCCACCGAGCCCACGGGCCGATCTCTTCCTCGACCTTCACGCCGTTGACAAAAAGCCGATAGCCGGTGTAGGCCGTGACAATGACTTTGGCGTTCTTCGGTGCCCGGTCCAAGTGGAAGGCCCGGCGCACGTAGCCGGAACCGGAATGACCGGCTCGAATCCAGAACGCTTCACCCAAGTCGGGCCGGACCGCACCGCGCGCGGCTTCTGCCAGCGTCGCAGCCGAAGGCGGTTGCCGCTGCACAAAAAGCCGACCGCGGCCGCCATCGGGCAAGTCGATCAGCACCGTGTTGATGCCCGCTCGCAGCGGCAGATTGCCAACCGCATCCTCAATTGGCTGTTCGACGCCGTTGACCCAGAGGCGGGCCTTGGTCTGGCGCAGCTCGATGCGCAGGCCCAGACGCTGGTCCTTCGGCGAACGGATTCGCGTGAAAAGCAGCTTGCGGCCTTTGGGCAGTTCGATGAAGTTCTGGTCGATGGCTCCGTCCGGATAGCCGCTGTGTCCGCCCCAGGGCGCCGGGCGAGCGAGCCCGATGGTTTTGGAAAACTCGACAGGCCGCCACGGCAACCGTTTGCCTCCGACTTCGATGGCCGACCCCGGTGCGGCTTCATCCAATTTCGGCAAGATCTGCTTGGCTGCATCGGCATGTTCCGGCACCGGGTGCAACGCCAGCCAGTACGGGCCGATGCTGTAGCGAGCTTGCTGCCAGCGGCTGTCGTCGAAACCGGGTTGCTGCCAGCCCTGTTCAACGCCCGCCTGAGCCGGCTCTTCGGCATAGCGAAAACTCCGCACCTCAGGCCCGATCACCTCATCCGACGGCGGCCAGCGGAACTCGCCCCATCGGTTGTCACGCGTCGGAATAACCGAGAACGTCCAGTCCTCCGGCAGCGGCCGTTCCAGGCCGTCCGGCTGCAGCAGTCGGGCCAGCGACGCGCCCGATCGCTTCCCGCCCGGACGGAATACGAAAAGGTAGGCCGTGTTGCCTTCTAAGCGGTGCCAGATTTCCGTCACCTTGCCTTTGCGCTCGAACCGATCCACCGGCCGCACTTCGCCCGTGAACGGGTCCCACAGTTCAGGCACCCCGTCGACGCGACACCGAGCGTGCAGATCAAGCGACGTTCCCTCCGCAGGATTCTGAACCAAATAGACATCGACTTCGCCGATGCGCCGGTGGCTGACAAACACGCGCTGGCCTCCGACCGGTTCAAAATCGCGGTCAATGTTCGCGGCGACCAGCCGAACCAGCAACCGCGAATCGCTCGGCAGAAACGCGGCAAATCCACCGCCGCTCAAGCTGCGCGTGATCGACGCGGGCCGCTTATCCGCCGTCGGCAGTCGCCCCAAAAGCCGCTCGAGCAGCTTGGCCACCTCTGGGTCGTTTCGTCCGGCCTCAGTGCTGCCAGTCGGCAGCCGGCCGAAAAAGATCACGCAGCCACCGCTTTCGGCCAGCCGGACCGCCTTTTCCAACACCGAACGGCGGTTTGTAGTTTCCGGTCCGAACACCAGAGCCTGATAGCCGTTGCCGGCCACGACCAGTCGGCCGTTTTCGACCTTGGCGTTC
>JAADHY010000678.1:0-4729 GCA_013151585.1 Planctomycetota bacterium | reverse complement strand
ATCGAATCGTCGTCGATGATGTCGTTGTCGATGGCCGCATCGTAAATCGCACGCGACAGCCGCATGTAAAGGTTGTAGTCCGGTGCTTTCTGCCCGGGCGGCTCACCGGCCAGCAGGCTCACCACCGGATAATGCACCGCCACGTCCACCACGTGCGTTCCCTGGCTCATTAGATAGCTCATGCGTGCCACCCAGTCGGATAGCACGTCGTAATAGCGCCAGTACGGTTGCCGCCAATGCGGATCGGGCGCGGCGTGCTCCCACGTGCTGGCCCGCGTGGAGTAGTAGAGCCCATGCTCGTCGTACAGGTTGGCTCCGAACGCGTAGTTCGCCGTCAGCCACGAAAGGGTCTGGTCGGTGGTGCGGCCCCAGCCGCTTGAGTGAAACGCCTCGGACCAAACGCGCGGCCGGCCGTACAGCCGCGCTATCGACGCGGCGATCTTGGTGTCGTAATAGTTGCGCCGCTCAATCGGTCGCTGGCCGGCGTCGTCATAGCCGGGCGCAGAGAACCAGCGCTGCGTGCGGAAGTAGTCGATGTAGCCTTTGCTCTGCATCACCAGGTTATTGCGGCCCCAGTTGTCGTGACTGGTCAGCACACCGCGTGACCAGGTCCAATCGAACACGCGTTTCCAATAGCAGCGTTCGTCTTCGAGCAGATAGGCGTCGAAGAAATCGACGCGGTACTTGGGCGTCATTGGGCCCACATCGAAGTGCAGCGCCGGGATGGCCCGCGCTATGTCATAACCAAACCGCTCGCGGAAGACCTCGGCCAGCCGATCCGTGTAGACGTCGCGGGGCGTGGGGGGATGCTCGTCCTGGAACATGCCGACAAACGTCTTGCCCATCGCCTCGCGGCCGACGCGCCGCTCGACCTCGCCGTAGAGCATATCCAGGAACGTGTCGGCCGCCCGGTCGCTCAAATGGAACCGCGGCTCGGGCACGGCGATCGAAACGGCCACGCGCCATTGGCCGGCCGGCGGCGTCCAGCGGAGCCGATTGCCGCGCACGACTTTTTCTACGTCCAGGTCGATGCTGGCGGCATCGTCGGCCGAACCGTCCCGGAGCGGATAGGCGCGAGCGCCGATCAGTTTGCCGTCCGGCAGCTCCAGTTCAATCGGCTGGCCCGCTTCGCCATCGGCCGTCAAAAAGACCAACCGCGCCGTGCGCGGATCGTTCGCCTTGGCCGCGGCTTTCTCCAACCACCCATAGTGCCCATAGCCCACCTGGTCATAGGCCCAAAGGGTCATGCCCAGCCGCTGGCACTCCTTGTGCACGTAGGCCAGCATGTCCCACCACTCGGGGCTGAACGACGGCGGCTCGCACCGCCCGGGCGACCGCTGGATGGGACAGACCGACTTGACGCCCTTGGCCGCCAGCGTTTCCAACTGCCACGTCACCCGTTCCTTGGTCAGCGGATCCCCTTCCCACCACCACAACGGCACCTCACCCCACCAAGCATGATCGGGCGAGATGAAGGATTCCTGGAGCTGTCGATAGGAAAGAGTCTCGTCTGCCGCCTCTCCGGAAGACCAAGTAGTCAACCAAACTGTCCCGACGGCCAGAAAGGCCATCCAACGAGGACTGTTCCATCGCATGCGGACGTCTCCTACGAACTGGTCGCCAATGCCAACAGGATGAATATGGACCAACATCACGCAGCGATATCCTGATCGCTCTGCGTTTCCAGTGCAATAGGAGAGCTGTTTCTTCAGGGAGCGTCTTCTGTTAACTTGAAGAGTTGTATGCAGGCTTTCTGCGCACGGCCGGAGCAGTCACACAGGCAGCCCACGGCAGAGGGAGATCGGGATGGCGATGCCGGAAAATTCACCGACTCTCAGCGTTCACCAGCTCAGGAAAAAATGGCTCCCGCACAAAACACGGCTTCTTGCGAGGAAGGAGGGCCATCCCACACACGTGCGGTTTCATCGGGCTTGCAGTTGGCTCCAGGAAGCTCAGCGGCTTGACGGAGAGAGCGACCTGGATCAAATCCTCATCTTTCAATGGATCGCTTTCAACGCACTGTACGGCCAATGGGACGCCGAGCGGCGAGAGCCGCTGCCCGATCGGGACTGTTGGCAGAAGTTTCTTCAGCGACTGATCGAGCTGGATGCGAGCGGCCACATCGTTTCCCTGCTGCGGGAAAACCGCGGCCTTGTTCTGGCAATCGGTGAGAACGCTTACTTGAATCGCTACTTCTGGCAGGCACCTTGCACGGAAAAAGCAGGCAGCACGATGCGAAAAGGGCGGAAACGGTTCCAGTTCCTTTACACGCAGAAGAACTGGCGGCAAGTGCTCCACGAAGTGGTCGATCGCATTTACTTGTTGCGATGTCAATTAGTTCACGGCGCGGCGACTTGCGGCAGCCGCATGAACCGCAAAGCCCTGAAGCATTGCACGATGATGATGGGGAAGCTGGTTCCGACGTTCCTTCTGGTTTGGATCGACCACGGTGCCGATGAAGACTGGAGTGAGATGTGCTATCCGCCTATTGGGTGACCGCACCATTCGCTTTGTCACGCCTCCCGGCAGGTTTCGACGATATCCGAAAGTTCCGCAAGATACCGCGCTGGATCGAAGGTTTGTCTGTTCCTCCAGATCGACCAGATGTGCTGGATTAGCACACTGCCAATCGCGTGTCGGATGTCGTGTCGGGAGAGGCCTAGCTGTTTGAGCTCCCGGGCAACGGCCACGACGCCCTCCGGATCGTCGGCCGCAAGTTGACGCTCGATCATCGCGTGCAGCGTCAGATGAAGAGTGACGTTCATCGGTTGTCCGTTTTCCCCGATGACTTCATCCGGCAATTCATCTTCCAATAGCGCCTTATGCCATTCCGGATGATCCTCTAATGCGATTTGCCATGCTTCGTCTTCGCTGAGGTCTCGCTTTTTCTCTCGCGGTATCATGCGGTCTCCTTGGGTGTGACGCCGATCTCGACTGGATTCTAGGGGACTGCTCGAAGAGGGCACAAGCCCAGAACGAGACTGCCCTGTCCTGTCCGTAGCAGCCCCCCAGTGAATGGCGTCGTGGGAAGGCGTTTCTACAGGATGAGAGGGCCCGCAGAAACGCCTCGACCGGTTCGGTAGCGACGTCGATGCCGGAAGCAGTACAATCAACGTAAGTTGTTGCGATGACCGCAGACGCATTGCGGCCGCTTGCGCAAGTTCTTTCGGTGAGCGATAGGGCGGTGGCGAAAGAATGGACGATGTTTCTGAGGGCGATCCGATGACCAGGTTACGCGAAGGCGGCGTTTGCCTTTTGACAATGGCGGGGGTTTTCTTCTTTTGGCCGTCTCTGCGCGCGACGGCCGACTCACCACAACAAACCGCTGGGGAAGTCCTTGCCAGAGCCGGCGTGCAAGGTGGCTTGGTCGTACATCTAGGTTGCGGTGACGGACGTCTGACAGCGGCACTTCGGGCAGACGACCGGTTCATCGTCCACGGATTGGCCGTCGATACCGAACGCGTGGCACAGGCCCGGAAAACAATCGCCGAGCTGGGATTGTATGGCCCGGTCTCCGTCGATCGACTGACAGCCAACCGCTTGCCGTATGCGGACAACCTAGCCGCTTTGGTGGTGGTCGAAGAGCCGAGTTTGGTGCCCATGAAGGAGGTTCTTCGTGTGTTGGCTCCGGGCGGCGTCGCGTGTGTCAGGGAGGGGGCAGGCTGGAAGAGGACCATCAAGCCGCGGCCGAAAAACATCGATGACTGGACGCACTACCTCCATGATGCGTCAGGCAACGCCGTGGCGGCCGACCGAGTCGTTGGACCGCCCAAGCGAGTTCGTTGGATCGCCGGGCCGCTGTGGGGACGCAGCCACGAATGGAATCCCAGCCTGTGTGCTTTGGTGGCCGGTGGCGGACGGCTCTTCTACATGATGGACGACGGGCTAATTGGGCTGCCTGACACCCGCTTGCCGTCCCGCTGGTCACTTTACGCACGTGACGCCTTCAGCGGCAAGCTGCTTTGGAAACGGCCGGTTCCGAATTGGGGCTGGCGCGAGTGGAACACGCGGGGCATGTGGAGCGCCCCGTTGACGCTCAACCGCCGACTGGTCACGGATGGCAGACAGGTGTTTGTCACTTTGGGCTACAAGGCTCCCGTCTCTGTTCTGGATGCTGCGACGGGGCGAACGATCCGCACACTGGCTGGCACGGACGGCACCGACGAACTGCTGCTCAGTGACGGGGTGCTTTTTCTGCTGGTGCGCGAACGGCTGAGCGTCGCTCAAGCTCCCAAAAAGAAACCGCGACGCCGACGCCGGTTGAATCCGCATGAGTGGTCCATCAGCGCTCCCGGCCGGGGATCCGTTGTCGCGGTCGATGCGGCGACCGGACAAACCGTGTGGCGGACCGAACCACAGACCGTGTCGGTGCTGACCTTGGCGGCTTTAAACGGCCGCGTGTGCTTTTACGGCGAAGAAGGCATCGTCTGCCTGGATGCGAAAACGGGAAAGCGACTCTGGTCGACGCCCTGTCGGGCCAAGCGAGGATCCCGTCACTCGGCCGGGACGCTGGTTCTGTACCAAGATGTGGTCCTTTTTACCAGCGGCGAAGGCCTTGTCGCTTTGTCTGCTCGAACAGGCAAGAAACTTTGGACCGGTCCGAAGGTTGCCGGGCCGGCCGTGACGCAGCCGCCCGATCTCTTCGTGGCCGATGGATTAGTGTGGAGCGGTTATGTGGTGGGAACCTACAGCCGTGAGAAAACCTCGGTCGAACGGGAAGGCCGCGATC
>JAADHY010000190.1 GCA_013151585.1 Planctomycetota bacterium | reverse complement strand
TGGATCGTTTTGAACTCGTTCCGCAAGTAGGTCTGGAAAATGTTCTCCATGTGCTCGGTCAGGTCGGCCAACCGTTTCTCGATGTGCGAACTTTCGGTCCAAATGCGGTTCGAAATGAGCAGCTCGTCGTAATCAGCCAGATGCATGAAGGCGGAAAAGTTCTCGCCGAGTCCGACCGGGTCGATGATGGTAAAACGGATGCGGCCCGGCGGAATGCTGGTCAGAAAACGCAGCATGGCCGCCTGAAGCGTGGCGACCGCAACGTCCTTGCCCGCTCCCGTCGCTTTCAGCAACAACGAGGCGTTGTCCGGAAAAGGCAAGATCGCAGGCAAGGAAAACTGGGTCCGCTCAGGCCGCAGCCGCTCATCAGGCGGTAGACCGTTCTCGAGCCGGGCCAGGTCAACTTCGAACTGGCCGATCCGGATACCCGGCGGCAGTTCGGTCGGCGGCTGCCAGCTCTCGGCCAACGTCGACCAGTCGGGGAAAAACCGGCGACAGACCTCGTTCATGGCGTCGGCCGTCGTAGCGGCTTCCCGCACCGCGTCTTGCCAGCGCGTGGCCAATTCGTTCCACTCGCGGCCGAAACCCGATTCGTGGTTCGAGAGTCGCGCTCGGTGCCGAAGCTCAAGCTGTTGGCGGTCAGATTCGTATTGGCGTTCAAGCTGAGCAATGCGGCGTGGGTAGGTTTCCTCTGCTTCGCGGATCGTCCGGTCGCGTCGCTCGGCGATCTGCTCAAGCAGCGCCGGAAAACGCTGGTTGGCCTCGCGCAGAGCCGCCTCTTTGGCCTCGGCGTACTGAGCCAGCTCCTCCTGGAGCCGTCGTTCGATCTTCTCTCGTCCTTCTTTCAGCCGCCGCTGGACTTCAGCGTCCCAATGTTCCGACTCGATTTTCAACCGCTGCAGTTCTCGCTTCGCTTCCGATTGCCAAAAACGGACCGAGCTATGGGCGTCGGCCATGTGTTGGAGCAAGGTTGCGTACACACGTCCGGACCGGCTTCGCGCAACGGCCAGCAGGATCAGTTCGAACAAGAGCGTCACGACCACCGCGGCGCCGCCGCAAACCCCGAACCACTCCGGCGACGGCTTTTCGACCGGCACTTGCAACCAAGCCGGTTCCAACAGGAACGCCGTCGCCGTCCCCAAGCCTCCCGCCCCGACCAGAAAGATCACGAACGGAACCCAACCGGCAAATAACCGAGGCAGTTTCTGGCGACGCAGCTTCTGCATGGTCTGCCGGGCCGCTGCGACCGCTTCATCAAATCGTTGCTGGGCTTCGGCCTGATCCGCCGGAGGTTGGCTCGTTTGCGGTGACGGAAAAGATCGCCACTGCCGCCGCCGACGCATCAGGTCGCGAACCTGCTCCATCTCCTGCTGCAGCGCTTCCCAGTCGGCTTGGAAATGTTCTTTGGCCTTCGTCGCCTGAAACCTGAAGACTTCATATTGGTGCTTCGGGCTGTCGTCGGCGGTTTCGTCGAAATAGGAATCCAGCAGCCACAGGCTTTCATCATGCTTTCGTTGAGCGGCCGCGACGTCTTCTTCGTACTGACTCTGGATCGTGGCCAACACGCGGTCGTACTCAGCCTGCGTAGCGCTGGAGTCGGCCTGATACTGCGTCTCGGCCTCCCGCCGAACGAGGTCGTATTCGTTTTCCAGGGCTGCCCGTTGCTCATGATATTGCCGAGTGATCAGCTCCAGCTCTTCCTCGTAGTCTCGCTGGAGCATGGCGATTTGCTCGTCATAGTTGGCGCAGACCTCCCCTTCCCGCTGCGCTCTGTCGACGATCGCCTGCTTCAGTTTCGCCAGCAGACGAAATTCCGTTTCCAGCGACAGCAGTCTGGGTTCGTTGAGATGGGTCTCGGAATCATTCATAGCCGTCCCAGCGCTCAAAAAGGGTTAGTCCGCGCAGTCTCTCTCAGCCCGAGCCAGGATTTCTGCCATCCGGTTTGTCGCATCGATCGCCAGCTTGACGCTGGGAAAGATCGGGCGCAGATGGTTCTCCTCTAGGTTGCGACTGTTATCGTCGTGCCAAGAAAGCTTGGTCTCTTCCCACGCTTCCTGAAGCAGTTCCGTGGCTTCAACCAGCTTGGCAATTCCGGTGTGCAGGTCGGCAATGTGCATGATGACGATGTTCCGTAGACTTTTCGGATCTTACGAACAACGGCCCAACGCGTGTCTTTCCGCTGGAACCTCACTCTGCCAGGATGCATGAAACCTGTCGCGATCCTTTGGGCGATGCCTTTCGGTCGTGGAGCAAGCGAGGCGTTTGCTCTACGTGGACTCAGTCGAGCCGGGGTCGACGTCCAGCGGCTCAGACGACTCCGGCGTTTGAACTTCAACGTAACTTTCCAGTGCGGCGATGGAACGATCGAGCATCGCGATCGTACGCGGGATGTCCGTTTCCAAACATCGCTCCAGCGCGCCGAGCCGCCCGCGGTATTCGTTCATCTCATCGCGAACCAAGATGGCCCACCGCTTGACGAGTTCGACCTTCTCTTCGGCCCGCCGCAGGCGCTGCTTCGCCAGCTCGAGGGCTTTCTTTTCGTCGTAGCAGGACGGCCGGTGTCCGGCCACTTCTTTCATCTTGGCTTTTTCCAGCTCGGCCCGCGCCTGGGCGACCTGCTCGTAGCATCGTCGGACTTCGTTCCGCCAATAATGGGGCCGATCATGTTCGAGCCATTCCAGGGCTCGGTGGACCTCCATGTGCAAGGCCGTCAGCGCGTTGGTCGCGTCTTCGACAAATCGCGCCAGCGCGTGCCGGAAGTGACGCATGGCGTCCAGCGACCTGACATTGGCAGACCTGGCCATCGTTTCTCGCCCCGTTGAAATCAGCCTTGCTTCACGGCGTTGCCGGCCAGCCGTTTCCACGACGAACACGGACCGTCGCGGACGGATACAGCCGGCAGTTGCGGATGCCGTCAACCCTTGTCCCCTCTCCCGCTTGCGGGAGAGGGTGGCCGCCGAAGGCGGCCGGCTGAGGGCTCTCCGACCGAAACTCATCCTCCCGAGAAAACGCGGACATTGTTCGCGCTTTCAGACCAATGAGCGTCTATCGCTGCTGGAGGTATTCTTCGATCCGCTCTGCTTTTCGCAACAAGTAAGGAATGTGCTGGTTGTTCGCCTCGATAAACCGCGACAGCACCTTCATGTGCTGTTCGAATTGTTCTGTGAACTTGCGGTTCTCCTGGTCTCGCCACGTGTTGCTGAGCGCGGCCAACTGGCTGGACAGCGCTGCCGCCCGTTCGTGCAGTTCCGTGTTGAACTGCTTGAGCATCTGAGCAAATCGACGTAATTCCGCCGGATCGACAATCGCTTGGGGCATGATAGGAACCCCTCTCTGAAAGGTTCGGACTGCGAAAACCCGGGGCTTCTCACGTCTGACGAACCGCGAGCCCCGGTCGCCTGTCACCATTGTTTCACACACCTGAGGCCAGGGCAAGCAGCTCTTAGGCCGGCAAGCGTACGGAGTGCTCCCAAAGAGACACACCGACGTGCGTGAGAAGGTTGCTCGATAGGACGACTGCTTTGTCACAGCGAAAGCTAGGGATTGGACGAGTGAGCCGACGGCGCTAGCCGCGGGTGAAGCCGCCCGATCCGACGCTAGCGCGTACGGATCATCGCCCCCCAATTACGCTGTGACAAAGCACTAAGACTGGCACTTCAGTTCCGCTTTCATCGTCGTAAGAACTTTGGCCAGCACGTCACAAAGCGGGCCAGACACGACGGCCCCGGCTGCCTGTTTGTGGCCCCCGCCGCCGAACCGTTTGGCGATTTGAGCGACGTTCAAGTCGTTCCGGCTGCGCAAGCTGATTTTCACGTCGCGGTTGGGAGTCTCGACCAAAATAAACGCCGCCTCGGTGCCAGCGACACGCAGACACTCATTGACCAGATCTTCTGTGTCGGCAGGCACGGCGCCGGTTTCCGCAAAGTCCTGCTGGTAAACGCAAATGTATGCCAGCCGTCCGTTGCACTCGACCGTCATCCGCGAAAGCACGCGCCCGGCCAGCTTCAGTCTCGCCAGCGACGACTGTTCGTAAAGTTCCTGATACAGCGACGCTGGCTTGGCGCCCAGATCGATGAGCGTCGCGCAGATACGCAGTGTATCACCGCTGACCGATGGGAAGCGGAACCAGCCGGTGTCAGTCGCGATGGCACAAAACAGGAAATTCGCCATCGACTCGGTGATCGGCCACCCGAAATGCTCGGCCGCTCGGAAGATCATCGCCCCGGTCGCCTCGGCCGTCTTGTCCTGGAACGAAATCGTCCCGACGTCGTCGGCCACCACGTGGTGATCGATGACGACCTTCAAGGCCGAGGTCCTTTTCAGCACAGTACCGATCTTGCCCAACTGGGCCCAAGCGCTGGTATCCAGAACAAAGTGCACGTCGGCATCACAGGCCTGATCCACCGAGCTGCCCTCGCCGACCGTCAGGATCCGCCGATCGGGATCTAAAAAAAGCAAGTTGGCCGGCAAAGCCGACGGGTTAACAATCCGCACCGATTTGCCCCGGCTCTCCAAGAGCTCGGCCAGCGCCAGTTCCGACCCAACCGCATCGGCGTCCGGCCGGACGTGGCAGGAAAGAACGAAACGTTCGTTTTCGGCAATAATCCGCTCGAGCGGTTCCCAATCGACGCCCATAAGACTCCTCGAAATGTTCGGCAAGGACGATCCGGCAAGGTGGGGGCTCCATAATCTACCGAAAGCACGGTAGGCCCGGCTAGGCCGAGGGTCACAGTTT
>JAADHY010000711.1:2325-12354 GCA_013151585.1 Planctomycetota bacterium | reverse complement strand
GAGAACTTGAAGTGCACGTCGTACATCGCGTGGCAAATCTCGCTGAAGGTGTTCAGCCCGGTCTCGCCCACCAGTTCAATGACCGGGTTGCCGTGCGGTTCGAGCAGGAACGCCATCGTGCCGTCGCGCGCGTAAAGAATGCCGCGTTTCTCCGGCGTGCGTTTCTTGTTGTGCGGAAGCCGGTAGTAGGCGCCGCTGCGGCTCTTGTAAACGTAGTAGCGGTACAGCTTGCGATCGAGCGGCGCGTTGCAGCCGGCGGGCAACAGGTCAGTGAACTCGAGCCCGCCGAAGTCGCGTCCGGTCATCGTCTGCCAGCGGCCGGGCCGAACCGTCAGCCGGCTCCGCACATCGAACACATAGCTCGGCAGACGCCGGTCGTAGGTCAGCTCAAGCCACGTCTCTTCCATCACATTGTTTGGCCGGTACGCCCGCCGGTTCGGCTGGTCGTTTCGGAGCCCGATGTCATGGCATTTCAGATGGAGCCGCAACCGTTTCGAGTCGCTGTCGTCAACGCTCAGTTCATCGATCTGCATGTAAAAGATTAGATGCTTTCGCCAGGAAAGGCATAGCGGTCCACAGCCTTCATCCTTGGCGATGAAAGGCGGTCCGCCAGGGACCAGTCGCAGATTGTGTAACGAAATCGGTCGGGCGATGCCGCGCATCGGGCCACTGGCCCGGTAGCCACCAAAGAACTGCGCCACCGGCAAATCACCGTCATAAATCCAGCGCCCGCCATCCGGCATGATTCGCCATGTGAACCGCGGCACATGGTTGGCCAAGTCGACGGTCTGAGCATGAGCGGCAGTCACCACCAGAAAAGCGGCCAGTATTGTTTGAAACGAGACTCGCATAGCCAGGCCCTCTCACGTGTCAGTTGTGGTGCCACGGTCCCGGCGACTGCCACGAACCAACCGCAGGAACTGCTCCGGCTTGTCGCCGCCGGCTTTCGGCTGAATTCTCAGGACTCTTGATCTCAGAGTAAAGTGGTCAGCCGGTCTCAGTTGCGAATCTGTGGAGCTGGCTTGAATCGATCTGGATTGATTGCAGCGGGCGCACGAGGGGGTTTGCATGGCCGCACGGCCACATTCGGGGGTCAACATGCGAAACGAAGTCCCTTCTCCCCCGTCCGGGAGGAGAAGGTGCCGGAAGGGCGGACGAGGGGCGCAATGGCTCGAGTCGGCGTAGAGGTCTCGGGAGGCGCTCCGCTCAACCCGGGCCTGCCCCAACGGAGTGAACGCAACGCGCTAGCGTGCGGTTCCTGCGGCCTACACGTTTGGGCTACCGACGCGACTGGACGCTAGCGCGTTCCGCTCACGCTTCACGCTGCGCACCGAAGGCTGATGCCTACCGCTTACTGTTTGATGCCGATCGGAGAGCCCTCACCCGGCTCGCTACGCGAGCCACCCTCTCCCGCGTGCGGGAGAGGGGACCAGTCGACTGCGGCCGGATTTCGAAATCACAAAGTGCGTCGTGCGCCCAATTGCGGTGGCTGATAATTCGACGGTGGGAAATAAAGTGCTGTCCCCCGTGGCCGACAGAAGGCCGCGACTCTTGCGGCGACGGTGAGGCCCTCCCCCGGAGGATACTACCGTGCATCAAGCAATTGTTACTTCTGATACCACCATATGCCATCCGAGTGAACGACCGGATGAGCGTCGTCCGGGAAGAGGCGGACTAGTGCTTTGTCACAGCGAAATTGTGGGGTGAGCCGTACGCGCTAGCGTCGGGTCGGAGGGGTCACCAGCGGCTAGCGTCGTCGGCTCACTCGGCCAATCCCTGGTTTTCGCTTTGACAAAGCACTAGTCTTTTGTCACTTCGGAAAAGAGGGATGGCCAAACATTGTGGCGCAGGCCTCTCCCTGCAACGGACGGCCGAGACGGCCGCCCCATGACGGGATGCAATCCCAACTTTCTGCTTTGACAGGGCACCGGACGTACTTTTGTGGCTCGCAGCCGCTGTTTCGGCATGCAGAGGAATCCGTTGAGCGTTTCGCATGTTTGCGGCTCAGTTCTGTCCCGAAAGGGACGTGCCATCAGGCGGAGATCATTCGGGCGAAAAACGCCGATGCCCTCTCCGTGCCCCCCGGCCGACCACTTCGTGCGGAAAACCCATTGCGCCAGTGTTTGGTTTACGAGTCGACGGTTATTCTCCCCGCACCGTTCGTCCGGAGACAGCGAAGAGCAACAGGGAGATGTCCAACACGTCGTCGTGCTGAATCACAAGCTTCTCGATCGGCTGCTTCGGCTTGGGATTAATCCACTCCCATTGAAACAAGTGAAGCGGCTGGCTATTGGCATCGCGCAGCGTCCATGCGTAACGGGTGCTGAGTGTGGCCCGGGTCGCGCTGGCCGTGTCCAGCCGCTTGATGTTGTCCGTCAGCCGCACCGGTAGGATTTCCTGCGAGCCATCGGCATAGTGGACCGTGTAAGTCGCACACGGCCAGCCGTACATCCAGTCGCGAATCCGCACACCGGCGACCGCCTTGTCGTTGGGATCGTGAACCAGCGCGGCGTGTAGGAAAAAAAGCGACGAAAACCGACGTCGCACCGGCAATACGACTGGCGCGGAGCCTTTCCCCAACGCGACGCAGTCTTCGCCGCCGCGGGACAGGCGCATCGGGACGAACCCAATCCGCTGGTCGCCACGCGGAAGGTCAATCGGTTTGCTGAGTGCCGCGTAGTCGGCAGGCTTTGCCGCTTTCAGGAACGCGGCCAAGCGCGTGTTGTACAGTGGCTGAAGGTCTAACGGCTCGACCCGGCTGCCGGCGTGCGGATTCGGTCGGATGCACAAAGACTGCTGAGCGGCCACGAGGCGAGCCTGGTCGCTTTTCCTTGTCTGGGAAAAATTCCACGCCTCGTCGGCGACGCGTAGCAGATTACTCATCGAGTAAAGCGGCGAGTATTCGTCGAGCAAATGCACGCGGTCGTTACCGAACGAATAGATGCCTTTGCCGAAGCCCATCACCCGGTTTTTCGACTCGTCGCTCAGCGTAAATAGGCCCGTGGCGTTCGGCCACACGCGGAAACCCCGCTCGGTGAAATAGCGAATCTCTTTTTCGACGTCCCGACCGCTCCACGGGGCAATGATGACGTCCTTGGGAAACGAATCGATGACGCGGTACGTATCGAACCGCTTCCCGTTGTGGAACGGCGAAAGCATATCATGGAAAATAATCATCGTCAGGCCGCGCCGCTTGAGCCACGCGTGCAGGTTGATGTGGAATTCGAGAAACGCCTGGGCGCGCGTCTTGCCGCGCAGCAGCCGATCGGGCGACTCTCCCTTGCGCGGCTTATGCCACCACTCATCGGATTTCGGACTGACATAGCGCGGCTCCAGCGCTTCGATTACATCGAGCATGCAGTCATAGACGATTGGCGCGTGGTCCGGATGTGTGACGTCGGCTTGGTTCCACCAGCCCTTCTCGCGCAGTTCCGGATGGTAACCGATGAGCAGCCACCAGTTGGCGTGACCGCCCACCTGCCAAGCCGGGCACAGGTCGATGAAATGGTCGCGGCAAAAGCGGCCGAAGCGCCGCAGATCCTCGAGCGAGTAGATTTTTTCCGAGCCGTTCATCTCTGGCCGACGCCGGTACCGAACATTGGCGGACAAATCAATAAACAGCGTATTGAACTTGTTCGCCGCGACGAAGCGGTCAGTCCAGTCGATCAAGTAGTCGATCCCTCGATTTTCTCGAACGGGATAATTGCGGAATGTGTGCGGGTGCTCCGCTCCAGCCGGACCAGCCGATGCAGCGTATCGGGCCAATCCCGGATGGTGACGCACGGGATGGCCAAGTCGGTTTCCACCCGTTTCGCGGCGTGCCGCATCAGTTGGAAAAACGTGACCGTGCCGTAGTACAAACCCGGTTCATCGGCTCCGGTGATGACGATTCGCTCCGGCTCGGCCAATAACGTGTAACCCTGGGCGCGCGAGACCGCCTCGGGTGCACCGCCCCGGGCCGAGCCGCCTCCCGGTGCGGCCCCCACCAGCCGCAACACTATGCCCGTTGTCGGGAGCTCGGTCTGGAACTCGCGCCGGGCCAATCGCAGGCCGGTGAATTGTTCGTAACGATTGGCAAACAGTTCTGCAGTCCGACGTGTCCGATCGGACGCCGTTTTACTCACGAACAACGGCCACGGTCGGTTGGCAATAAAACGTCCGCGCTCCCTGCGCACTTCTTTCGGTTCCGGCAAAAGAACAAGTTCCCCGAACAAGTCCGGAACTTGATCGCCTTCGGCCGGTTCGCTGGCCGCTGCAGGGATCTCCCGAAGCGCTATCCGCCGCAATCGGTACGTCATGTCGGCCGCGCGCCGTCCGCCCCTAAGCGTGAGCATCACATAGCGGATCAGCTCCCAGCGCGGCGGACGCTTGGCCCGGCGGAAGCCGCTGTCGACCAGGTAGGCGTGCGTGCCCCGTTCGAGCGCCAGCTCGCGGGTCAATTGTGTCTGGTCAGTGAACGCCACTTGGACGCCGATGTGGGGATAGTCATCGCGATCACAATCGATGATTAGCTCGATCCCCTTGTATTGCCTTCCCTTTTCTGGTTCCGGCGGCGGCGTGAAGTAGAATGTCGAGCAGGCCATACCGCGGCTGCCCTGGAAGGTGAACTCAATCCAGCGTTCGCCGTTTTTCTCTAGGCCCCGGGCGCGCGGCCGCAAGTCGCTGCCATTGATCCAGCGAGCCGTGTAGTTCCGGACCTTTTCCCACGAATCCCGCGCCGCGTCGAACAACACCACCGCGCCGTCATCGCGGTGCGGAACAAAAGCCGGCGGTCCCGCTGCCATGACCGTGGCCCCCATAGCAACCGCCAACAATGCCGCGCACGAAAAGATGTTGCGTGTCATCAATCGCGACCCTCAATTCCTCTTCAACCAGCAATCGAGCTCGACCGACAGACAAACCGGCTGCACCGACAACTTGAGCTCCCTCCGGCTTACTTCGATCCTACGGTCGGCGAAATGGGTGCCAGGTGCCTCCTCGTCCAGGTAAAACCGTGCCGGATCATCGGCCATGAGGAAGGAGCATGACACACGGGCCCGCCTGGGACAACCACAAAGCCCGCCCCGAGCGGCGATATGCGGGGAGGCCTTCTTTTCCTGCGTTACGCCGTGCGTGCGGCAGGAAGTCCGTGAGACGAGTGTCTTTCCAGTGCGGCCGCTCAACCGCGTTTTCCTTGCTTCAAGCCGCTCACACGGTAGCATAGATGCCGCGCCGATCGAGAACGAGAGTGGCGTGGTCACGGCAGAGCTCCCAGACTCTGCGGAACGCCTCCCGGCTGTTACTCAGTGAGCCGTCGATCACAGCGCCGGCTACGATGCTGAGTCACCAATGCTGGCAGCATCTCCCATCGGGCCCCACTGCGCCCCCAACCCGAGAAACGCTCCGCCAATTCACGTCGTCTGGGCGCGGATCGTGTTCATAGAAGATCAACCGGGAACACCGCCGGATGGTCCGCAAGAAAGACTTAGAGCGATAGAGTCCAGCGAGACAGCGGCGCAACGCACTCAGACGCCGTACATTGCGCCGAATCGCAAGCCACCGGCGCAGAAGAAAGCCCTGCGTCTCCAACACTTACAGAGCCCTGCCGCATGAAGCTCACAGAACAAGGTGGGCGATACAGGACTCGAACCTGTGACCTCTTCCTTGTAAGGGAAGCGCTCTAGCCAACTGAGCTAATCGCCCGGGGGACAACTGACAGCATTCGCTGTCAAGAGTAACGTCAGGACAACGGTCCGTTTGCGGCTCACGCCCCGCCCTCAAAGCTGCCGAAATTCCCGAGAGTGGCCCTCAAAAGGGCGTCAGAGAATAACGTGCTCATTTTGTAGGATGGGCATTCCTGTCCCTCGCCTTATTGACGGGCCGGAAAGCCCATCCTACATCCCGAGCCGTACAACTTATTCTCTCTAACAGCCCTTGAAAGGATGCCGCCTACTCACGCAATCCTGCCGCTGGCGGGGTGAGTGGGTCGCGTCCGACTCGCCCTTGGATCTCTTTTTGCTTCAGGTCGCGCGAGAGCCGGGCCGCACAACCAAATCTATCGGTATCCCCAGGCTGTTTCAAGAGCGATTCGAATGAGTTTCGACACCCCTTTCGGAGCGGGAGTTTCGCGAGGGACTGGCAGGAGGGTGGCCGGGTGGGACCGGCTGCTAGCACGAGTCGAAGTCGCGAGCCCTGAAACGAGCGTCGATGGCTGAGTCGGCCAAGGCCTTCTTCGGTCTTGCGACCGTGCCGTACGTCTGTCCTGACTCCTGCTCGGAGCGTGCCCTTCGTTTGCAGCCAAATCGGTATCAAGCCGCCACACCGCAAGTGCGGCCCGCAACGCCGTTCCGTTCCGGTTCCGCCCTTCTCTTCGATCGGCGCGTCCGACACGAGCCCGCGGCCGGATGAGACGTCATCGGCTTTCCTGCTCGTTCACTTCGGCTTCCCACGTGCATTCGATGCAATCTTTGACGGAGTTATAAGCCGGGCATTTGGCGGCATACACCTTCAGCACCCGGTCGACCACGTCTTTCTTTCCCGGCGGAATGCAGAGGCGGTAGACGAGGTGAATCCGAGTAATCCGGAGCACGCCGTCGACATCTTCGACGCGGCCTTCTACCTGAGCGGTCAGGTTTTCGGCCGACGGAATCCCGCGCACGTCCAGTGCGGCTCCAAAGGTACCGGTCAGTCACCCGGCGACGCCGGCGATGATGTGATCCAACGTCGCTGGATACTCCGGACCGGTCATTTCCCGGCCGTACTTGTTCTGGTAGAAGTCTTTGATTCGGCCGTGGATTCCGAAATGGAGCGGCTCGTCAAAGCCGGCAATGTAAGCGGTCCGGTGCGGACCGGCGTGCTTTTCGATCCGAATCCGACTGGTGTAAACGATGGCCATATTGCAGTTCCAATTGCTGTTGCTGCTTGCCAAGCCGTTCCCTCAAGACCCTTCGTTCAGAGCATTCGGCACCTTTGTTCTTCGCCCCCAGGCTCTGCTTCGGAACGAATTCTCCCGAGGCGTCGCCTCAGCCGTCCGGCCCAATTGCGCCGGCACCGTTCGCTTCGCTCGGGCCGTGCCACCCGTTCCGTCAATGTAACGGCTCGCGTTTCGCTGATCTAGAGCGGAGTCGATCTTGGGGCGAATCGCGAGACTGTGCTATACTCCGTCCGGGTGTGGTCGCTGTGGTGCCCGTCTCACTCGGAGACTCCGTCCCTTTCCCGCCGGAGGGGGCAACAGTGCGGAAGTCGCGGCGAGCTGACGCTCCGCGGCCGGTTGGTCTTTGTCGATGAAAGCGGTTCCATGTCCGGGCTGTTTTCTGAATGCGTGCAGAAATCGCAGCAGCTTCACCGAGCGCTGGAGCGGCTGAGGGAAGTCTGCGAGCTGCTTCAGTTGCCCGCAATCGAATCGCGCCGGTGGTACGAGCTGTTCGTCAACAAGCTGCTTCCGCAACTCAGGGACGACAGCTTCTTGGTGGTAGCCGTCGTCGGGGGCACGAATATCGGCAAGAGTGTGATTTTCAACCACATTGCCGGCTGTCGAGCCAGTTCGACCGGACCGCTGGCATCCGGAACGCGCCATCCGGTCTGTTTGGTCCCGTCCGGTTTTGCGGAAACGCACGACCTGGAGTCGATCTTTCCGGGGTTTTGTCTTTGCGAGTGGGAGGCCCCAGAGGATGCGGTTCGAGAAAGCCCGGAAGACTTATTGTTTTGGCGGATCAGCGAATCTGTGCCGCCTCGGCTGCTGGTTTTGGACACGCCGGATATCGACAGTGACGTGCGTGTCAATTGGCGGCGAGCCGATAAGATTCGCCAATGCGCCGACGTGCTGATCGCCGTGCTCACGCAGCAAAAATACAATGATGCTGCCGTCAAACAGTTCTTTCGACGCGGGGCCATCGAGGACAAGGCGGTCATCATAGTCTTCAATCAATGCGTGCTCCCAGAGGACGAAGCTTACTGGCCGCTTTGGCTGGACACCTTTTGCGGCGAAACGGGCATCCGTCCGGAGTTCGTTTACGTCGCACCGAACGACCGGCAGGCGGCCGAGTCGAATCGCCTGCCCTTTTGGGAGCGGCCTTTTGCCGACCGAAAAAGCCTCCCCGAGGCGTCGTCGTCCAGCGTGCGTCTGGAAGCGGACGACGAACCGCGTGATCTGAGCGCTGACTTGGCTCGACTCCGCTTCGGCGAGATCAAGTTGCGCACCTTATCGGGAGCGCTGGCCCGTTTGCTGGATCAGGATTCCGGCGTGCCGAGCTTTTTGGACGAGATTCGGAGTCGTAGTGAGGAGTTCCAATCGGCCATTGATCTTCTGGGCACGCAGGATTTGGCCCGCATTGATCACTGGCCGACGCTGCCGAATTCCGTGCTTGTTTCTGCCATACGGTGTTGGTGGAGGTCGCAACGGGAAGGCTGGCCAGCGCGCGTCCACGATTTCTACAACCGGATCGCTGCCGGGTTGGTTTGGCCGTTGCGCAGGCTGAGGCGGTCGGTCCGCGATCCCGCCGATCGAGGAATACCGCCAGCGCGAGTGGCGAGTGATTCTGGATACGGTGGAACGGGTCTATGCGCGACTGCGATGGTTGAGCGAATGCGGGAACGATCAATTGCGAGCCCGGTTGCAGGAGCGGCTTAGCGGACGAGCCCGCGCGGCCTTGCTCGATCGGCTTCGCGAGCAACATCAAGCGGTTGACTTGGCCGGCGAGCTCTCCGGCCTGGTTGCATCGGAGATGGGTCGGTTTCGTGAAGAGAGCCCGCAGTACTACACCTTCTTGAAGCGGTTGGATTCGCTGGGAGCGGCCGTCCGGCCGGTGACATCGGTGGCGTTGTTTCTGACGGGACTGGGACCGGTCGGACACGCGGCGACACACTTGCTGGCCAGTTCCGCCATCGGATCGGTCATGCACGTAGCAGGCGACGTGGTCGGAGGGACGCTGGTTGCCGCGGTGGGCGAGTCGGCCATCAGCTCCAGCGCGGCGGCCGGAGCGGGCTACCTCGAGGCCAAGTTCCGACGGCTCCATGAAGTGTTCTCCGGACGCCGTGCCAACTGGCTGGCCAAGATACTGCAAGACGAACTTCTCGGCGATCTGCTGGATCAATTGCAAGCGGCGGCGAGCGTGCCTCGAAGCGAACCATTCCGAGAGGCCGCCGAGGCGGTCCGCCAATTGCAGGATGTCGTCACGGCAACCATGCCGCGAAAGATCGCGTGAGCCTTTGGGACGTCGGTCACCGGCGACGCCTGCCTTTCGGTGTCGGTTGGAAGGGAGCGGGTCAAGAAAGCGAGTGCCTGCTGATGACACGCAGCGAGATGGAACAACTGGAGCTTCTGGCCGAGCTGGACACGCTGACGACGCGTCTGGCCGAGTGGGCGAACGAGTCAACAGCCTGGGAGCCGATCCGCCGCTGTCAGACGTTGATGCAGCGGGTCTTGCGGCGTGTGCAAACGCTCCGCGTCCGCTGGGACGCTCCGCTGGTGATCGCCACTTTCGGCGGTACTGGGACTGGCAAGAGTGCGCTGATCAACGCCTTACTCGGTCGCGAATGCACGCCGACCGGGCGCCAGCGTCCAACGACGCGGCAGCCGATCCTCATCGTGCACACCGACACTGACCTGAACTCGCTCGACGTGCCGCTCGAAGATGTTAAGGTCGTTCGGAGTCCCAGCCCGGTGCTAAAGGATATCGCCTTGCTGGATTGCCCCGATCCAGACACAACCGACGCGATCCGGACCGAAGAGCCCCGTCGCGTTCTCGCCACTCCCGTCAACGCGCCTGCGTCCAACGCGGCGACGGAAGTGGCGGCCGGCGTCGATCCAGTTAGCGCACCAACCGTCGAGACAGCCGATCAGCCGAATGCGCCCCCGGCGGGCTCGTCTGCGCCATCGATCCGATCGGCTTCGGCCGTCGTCCAGGCCGAGGGCTCCGGCCAGCACTCCACGAATCTGCAAAGACTTCGGCGGCTGTTACCGCATTGTGACGTATTGATCTATACGACGACGCAGCAAAAATATCGATCCGCTCGGGTCAGCGAAGAACTGCGGCAGGCGGCGACCGGTTG
>JAADHY010000711.1:0-2207 GCA_013151585.1 Planctomycetota bacterium | reverse complement strand
CTGCGCGAGCAGGTCGAGGGGCGCGAGCCGTCGGGCGATTTTGCCAAGCTTCGAGACGTCTTGATCCATCGGCTCGCGGCCGACCATCGGCTGCAGATTCGGCGGGCCAACGTCGTCGATCTACTGCGTCAGGCCACAGATCGTTGTCACGATCAGCTCCAACAAGCGCTGCCCAAACTGCAGCGACTGGAACAGGCGCTGGAGGAACAGAGCGATCGACTTCTGGCTCGGATGGCCGAGCGGCTGCGCGACGAACTTTTGCAAAGTCGCCGTCTTTGGGAACGGCGTCTGTTGGCGGGAGTGGCGGAACGATGGGGCGGTAGTCCTTTCGCTTTCCTCCTGCGGTTTTACAACGGTCTGGGGGCGTGGGTGGCCTCCCTCACCCTCTTACGAGCACGAACATCAGCTCAAGTCGCGCTCATCGGCGCCTACCAAGGAGCCCGCTGGCTGACCAGCCGACGCAAAGAAAAAGAAGCGGAGAGCCATCTGCAACGGCTGGCTTCGCTCGGGCTGGACGATGCCATCTTGCGAGAATCGCAACTGGTCGTCTCCGGTTACGTGCGCGAGGCAGAAATGGATCCCGATTTGGCGGAAAGCGCCACGTTGGACGCGCTGCGCGATCAGGCCGCTCGGGTCGAAGACGACTTCCTGGACGATGCTACGACGCGGATCGACACACTGATCGACCAATTGGCCGGGCAGAGCACCGGTCGAGTGACGCGGACAGTTTACGAATCGCTGTTTCTGCTCTACGTGGGCTTCGTATTGTTCCGGATCGGCGAGAACTTTTTCTACGGTTCGTTCATCAAGCCGATGCTGGGCAAGCCGGCCGACCCGCTTCTGTCAGTCGATTTTTATATTCCCGCCCTCCTGTTCTTCGTGTTATGGTCCGCCGGTCTGGTTTTGCTGTTGACGCGCCGGCTCCGTCGCGGCCTGGAAGCCCGAATTGCAACGCTGGCGGGCGAGCTCGCCCAGAACCGCTTGGCTCACGGGCTGTTTCCGGATCTGGAGCGAGCTTGCGAGCAAGCGCGACGTCATTGCGAGCGGCTCGAAGACCTTCGAGCTCAGGTCGCCCAGATGTGGACCAGACTGGCGGAAATTCCCCAACTGGGCGCCAGCGGCCGATAAGGAGTGAAGTCGAAAAACGCGAACGTTTCCCTTTGCGGCGCCCTTTCGCGCGATGCGTTAGGCATTGACTACGCGGCCTGTCGACAAAAGCCCAAAGTAACCGCTCAGAGGTTGAGAGAAGTTGCACCGCACCGTGGCTCGTGCTGCAACCATCGGTTCATCGGGAAACTGCCAGCAGACATCTGACTCGAGCCAGCCGCTTCGGCCAAAGCCGTAGAACTCCTGCTGCCGATTGGCACGGTATTCTCCCCGGGAACGGCCAAAAAAAGTCCGCCGGCAGCCCATTTGCCACCGGCGGACCGATCCCCTGATGTCGCAGCCGCGACTCGCTGGCGGCCGCGTGGTCCTAAAACCCGCCGCCGTGGAAAAGCTTGCTGGTTTGCCCACTGGACGTCGGCTGCCGGAGCCGGCGGCTGCGGCTGTAGACCCCCGAGACGCTACCCGACGACTCCCTTTCGCCGACCACCTCATCCACAGCCGCGCTCCGCGCACCGGCCTTCAGTGTGTACGGCCGCCCGGCCACTCCCGGAATGTGCAGCCGCCGCTTCGGCTTGTAGCCGATCCATGAGAGGAAATCGTTGAGGCTGACGATCCGGACGCCTTGGCGCCGGGCCTCTTTACGCATCGCGTCCAAGTGCTTCAGGATGTTCTCAATCTGATCCTTTTCCTTTTCCAACGCGACGCTGTTCACGTCAGGGATCTGGCCGATGACCAGGAATTTCGTGTGGACGTCAATGCCCGGCCGCCCCGATTCATAATCGAATTCCACGTAATGGTTGGGGAAGTCTGTGTAGTAGATGCGGCGGCCGTCGTCCAGCACCTCGTTGTCGATGCGAGCCCCCGCTCCCGCGACCAAATCGTGCAGTTCCTCACGATCGCTCTCGCCGTCGCCGTCCAGGTCGATGATGCCGACAAACGAGATCACCTCCTGCCGGCCGGGGCTCCAAAGGGGCGTGTAGATCGGATCGCCCGGAAGGATCGGTCGATAGATGTCATCCTCCAGAATGCGAGCGACCGACGTGTGGGCGTCGATCACGTTGATGACTTCGATGGCGCCTTTGATGTCGTCGCGTCCTCGG
>JAADHY010000203.1 GCA_013151585.1 Planctomycetota bacterium | reverse complement strand
TTCGCAACGTGACGGTGCTCAACGTGGAGGTCAGTAGCGACTTGAGGCACGCCAAGGTCTTCTGCTCGGTGATGGGCGACGAACGGACCCAGCGGCTATCCATGCACGGATTGAACTCAGCTCGTGGGTTCCTGCAAGCCAAGATTGCCGATCGCTTGCAGACCCGGTACACCCCCGTCCTGCGTTTTGTATTGGACCAGGGAGTGAAGAAGTCGATCGAAACGTCTCGGCTGCTGAGAGAGGTCCTGCAGGAATCGCAGCCGCCCGAATCCGCGGCGGCGCCGTCCGACACCGAGCCAGAGCCGCAAGACGGCGGCGCCGATTCCCCACCCACCGATCCGGCCCCCTGACGGGCTTAATCCGCTGTCAAGAAACCTCTGATCCCCCTAGGACCGATCACGGAGGAAAACGACTCGGACATGACTGTCACAAAACGCGTCAAAGCATCGGAAAAACAGACGATTTGTCGCCGAATCGTCTCCACGCTGAAAAGCCGTTATAAGGGGACGCCTCCCAAGAATGAGCGCCCCGTCTTGGAGACGATGCTGTACGCAATCTGCTTGGAAGATGCTTCGTTCGAACAAGCGGACGCCGCGTACGAGCGGTACTTCTCCGACTTCTTCGATTTGAACGAAGTCCGGGTCAGTTCGATCTCCGAGCTAGAGCCGATATTCGAGGGAATGCCACAGCCCGAGTGGAAGGCGCTTCGGGCCCGAACGCTGCTGAACGAGATATTCGAACGGCACTACGCGTTCGAGTTTGAAATCCTGCGCCGGAAGACATTGGACCAAGCTCAGAAAGAACTCGAGAAGATTCGCTATCTGTCTCCTTTCGTCAAGCTCTACACCCTTCAGACGATCGTGGGAGCTCACGTCGTTCCGATCGACGAAACGCTTCTGTCTGCAGCCATATGGTTAGGGCTGGTCGAACCGGGAGCGAGCGTCGAAGAGGGCGCGACCCAGTTGAAGCCAGCCTTACGCAAAGCGGACGTGGCGGCTTTTTGCTACTATCTGCGACATTTGGCGACGGACCCCGTGGTCCACCGGGCCTTCGATTTCAAGAAAAAACCGCCCCCCGAGGAAGGCTTCGACGTCCTTTCGGCTCCACAACGCCTCGAAGAGCTTTTCGCCCATTACGACCAACTCGCCAGAAAACGCCGAGCGACCAAGAAAGTCACGAAGAAAAAGGGGGCGGCCGCAGCGGCCACGAAGAAAAAGGCAACTCGGGCCGCGGCCACCAAACGACGCAAGAAATGAGCCGCTTAGTTCTTCCGAAACGCCGACGGTCTGGCTCATTCCGGCTCATTCGGAGCTTAGTCTTGGTTCGCCCAACCGGTTGCGTCTACAATGGCTACCAGGAGCTCGTTTGAAGTCCCTTCCGGCCGAAGCGCGGCCTCGAGACGGAGCTTCTGGTTGCCCCGGCTGGACAGAAAGGAACAAGAGCGACCGCACCGAATGAGCACGGAAACGGAAGGCCTAAGGCCTGCACGCAGCCGGCGGTCGCCTCGCCGATGCAGACGATGGCGTGGGGAGAATAACATGCTCGTAATGCGACTCTGCTGCGCGATGACCTTGCTGGCGGGAACGTTGCTCTGCGCTCCCGACGGAACGCGGGCCGACGGAGCCAAGACCGGGATTCGCACAGCGCCCTCGGCGCCAAGTCCTGAGACCGTGACTCCCAAAACAAAGCCCGCCGATTCCCCCCAGTCGGAACCGCGCGGCCTCCAGCTCCAACTCGGCGAGGAGCTGTTACGTCCCCTTAAGAGCTCGAACGCCGGATGAGCAGCAGAGGCTCGACGCTTTGGCCTGGTATCTGACGGGGCGGCTGCGGCAAGAGCGAGGGCAATTTCAGAAAGCGATGGAGGCTTACCAGCGCGCGGCCGAACTTGATCCCACTCGCCCCGAGATCTATCGGGCCCTGGTCGCCACCGCCGTCGAACTGAAGCAGAACGACAAGGCCATCCAGTACGCTCTGAAAGCGATTGAACTGAATCCCAACGACTTCCTGCTGCTGCGCATGGTAGGCACCTACCTTGCCGCCCGACCGGGCCGATTGCCGCAGGCCATCGATTTGCTGCAACGGGCGGCGAACTCGCCGGCCGTCAGCAAACGATCCGGCTTTTACGTGACGCTGATGCGGGATTTGGCAACCTTCTATTTGTTGCTCCGCCAGCCGGAAAAGGCCGCGGACTGCCTGGAGATCGTCTTTGACGCGCGGATCCATCCCGAAAAGTACGACCTGGATGCTCGGACGCGCAATGAGCTGGCGAAGGACCGAGCCTCGTCGTTCCAACGGATCGGGCAAACTTTCGTCGCGGCCAAGCGCTACCAGAAGGCCATCGAGGCTTTCAACCGCGCGGTCCAGGAACGGCGCGGGCGAACCGGAACCCTCAGCTTCGACCTTGCGTACGCCTATTTTCAAACCGGCAATCTCGATAAAGCTCTCGAACACCTCCAGACGTATTTCGACCTGCAGTTGCAGTCAAAAGGCCGGTCCGCCTACGAACTACTGGCCCAGATTCTGAAGAAAAAGGGTCAGGCTGACCAGCTCCTGCCCAAGCTCGAAACGTTGGCGAAGAAAGACCCGCAGAATGCCACGCTCGCTTACTTCCTCGCCGAGCAATACGTGGCCGCGAATCGTCTCGATGACGCCGAGAAGCTTTACCAAAGGACTTTGGCCAAGTCGGAAGACGCAGCCGGTTACATTGGGCTCGCCACCGTCTATCGAAAGCGCAAAAAGCCGGAGCAACTGCTCGAATGCCTTTCGAAAGTCCTGGCGTCGGAAGAAACGGCCCGCAGCCACGCCGCTAAAATCGAAGCGGAGCTGCGAGCGATCGCCGAGGACGCCGAGGTCCTGGATGGCTTACTCGGCATCGGACGCAAGCAGCTTCAGAACAAAACAAAGCCCCTCAGTTTCGCAGCCGCCTACGTGCTGGGCCGCCTCGCCGCTCAGGCCAAACGAACGGACGACGTGATCCGCTTCTTTCGGTTCGCTCTGGCGCAGCGGAATCCTCCTCAGCGAATGGCTTTGCTGTTCGAACAGTTCGGGGAGTATCTGCTTGATGAGAAAATCTATGATGAGGCGGCCAAGGTTTTCCGACAGGCTTACGACGACCCGAATCTGGCTCCGCTGAGGACCTACTTTGCGGTCCGTCTATCGCAGGCCTTGGAAATGTCCGAAAAAACGGACGAGGCGCTTCGCGTGATCGCCGAGGCTCGTAAGCAGCGGGACACGCCTCAGCTTGAACTTCAACAAGCCTGGATCTACTACCACGCTCGCCGCTGGGACAACGCTATCAAAGCTTTTGAAGAGATTGTCAAGAAGTACGAGTCGCACGAGGACCAGCGAATCCGCGAGATTGTGCGACGCTGCAAACTCAGTTTGTCCAACATCTATGTGGAGAAGGGCGAGATCGGCAAAGGAGAAGCCATCCTGGAAAAAGTTCTGCAGGAGAATCCAGACGATCCTTCGGTGAACAACGATCTGGGATATCTTTGGGCGGACCAAGGAAAAAACCTGGACCGCGCCGAAAAGATGATCCGCAAGGCTCTGAAGGCAGAGCCGGAGAACGCGGCCTACCTGGACAGCATGGGCTGGGTCTTGTTTAAGAAAGGAAAGTTTCAAGAAGCCCTCCAGTTCCTCAAGAAAGCCGCAGAGAACTCGGATCGGCAGGACGCCGTGATCTGGGATCATCTTGGAGATTGCTTCGAGAAGCTCGGACAGCGCGATGCTGCCATCGATGCGTGGAAAAAGGCAATCGAATTGGCCAAGACCGAGCGTCATCCTGACAAGAAATTGATTGACCGAGTCAAGAAAAAGCTTGCGCGGAGTTCGGAAGGCCCTTCGAAGGAAAAAACGAAAAAGACCGAGGCCGCCGCGAGTCCCCCGTGACGGGAGATGCCTCCGCCGGGCCGTGCCCCAGCGGGATGCGGTTGCCGACCGGTTGGCCGCCAGCCGGATCGGATAGAGCGACCAGGGCTGAGTGATTGGCGTTGCGGGCAGAAGTTGGCTGCGGCGTCCAGCCCATGGCTTCGCCTCTGCTATCCCAGAAGGCGAAATTGCTTCGTGGCCCTCGATCAGCGTTGACGCGGCGGACGCGATACAACGAGTTCGTAGGTGAGCCAGAAGATGCGACGAGAATAAACGGTTTTGGATGGAGCAATCGGGTGGGAGAGGGAGTGAGGATACAAACGGGCGGCAGGCCGAGCTCTTGACGAACGGAAGACAGAACAATGGCAGGACATTCACACTGGGCGAACATCGCCGCGAAAAAGGGAATCGCCGATAAAAGGCGAGGGAAGCTCTTTGGGAAACTCAGTCGGGCGATCATCGTCGCAGCCCGGAACGGTGGCGGTGATCCGGCGACGAACTTGGCGCTGCGGTATGCGATCGAAAAGGCTCGCAAAGCTAGCATGCCCAAAGAGACGATCGAGCGTGCGATCAAGAAGGGCTGCGGCGAGCTGGAAGGCGAAGACTTCATCGAGATGGTCTACGAGGGATACGGCCCCGGTGGCGTGGCTGTCCTTTGCGACGTCTTGACGGAAAACCGGAACCGGACGGTCAGCGAAATCCGCAAGATTTTCGAAGTGCATGGAGGCCGATTGGGCAGCACCGGATGCGTGGCCTGGATGTTCGAACGCAAGGGGCTGTTCATGGTCCCCTGCAAACACGTCGAAGAGGACAAGCTGCTGGAAGTGGCGCTGGAAGCCGGCGCCGACGATGTCCGGCAAGTGGGGGACTCTTTTGAAGTCACATGCTCGCCCGAAGCCTTCAGTCAGGTTTCGGAGGCGTTGGAACGGGAGAAGATTCCGACGGACGTCTCGGAGATCAGCCGCATTCCCTCGAATACCGTAGATCTGGACGCGGATCAAGGGCGCAAGGCCCTGAAGCTGTTGGAAGCCCTGGAGGACCACGACGACGTTCAAAGCGTGACGTCCAACTTCAACATCCCAGACGAAGTGATGGCCGAACTGGCCGCGGAAGCGGCCGATTGACGGCTCGGGCGAGGCCGATCGCACGGGTCGGCTCGTCTTTCGACGGAAAGGCCTGATAGGAGTGAAGGCATGGCTCGTCAGCCGGTGATTCGCGGCGATGGAACGAACAAGGAGGAGACCAGCCGCCCGTCGGTCGACTCGGCGTCCTCGTTTCAGTTCGATCCGGACGGCCGCGAGTTCGATGATGTACTCCGGCCGCAGCGGCTCTCCGAGGTTGTCGGTCAGCGCAAGGTCGTCGAGCGGCTGGAAATCATGCTTCTGGCCACCAAGAAGCGGAACGAACCGTTGGGGCATTTGCTGTTGGATGGCCCACCGGGGATCGGCAAGACGACGCTGGCGACCGTAATTCCGAAGGAGCTGGGAGCGGAATGCCAAATCACGTCCGGTCCAGCTCTTAGCGCACCGAAAGACTTGCTGCCTTATCTGACCAACGCCTCTTACGGTTCAATCCTCTTCATCGACGAGATTCATCGCCTACCGGCCGCCGTCGAAGAGTTCATTTATCCGGTGATGGAAGATTTCCGGGTGGATATCACGCTGGGAGAAGGACTCAACGCTCGCACACTCAACATGAAGCTACAGCCTTTTACGGTGATTGGCGCCACGACTCGCAGCGGCATGCTGACTGCTCCGTTGCGTGACCGCTTCGTCAATCACCAGCACCTGGACTTTTACGAAGTCGAGGAATTGGCGGAGATCATTCGCCGAAATGCTCGCAAGCTGCGTTCGGAGATCACCAGCGACGCGGCCGTCGAACTGGCTAAACGCAGCCGCGGCACGCCACGCAAGGCGAACAACCTTTTGCGTTGGACTCGCGATTTCGCCGACGTCAAAAACAAGGGTAAGATCACAAAGACCGTCGCCTTGGACGCGCTCGGCATGCTCGAAGTGGACGAACTGGGGTTGGAAGAGCAGGATCGTCGGTATCTGAAAACTCTTGTTCATGTCTTCTCCGGTGGGCCGGCTGGCATTCAGGCTCTGGCAGCCAGCATGAACGTGCCACCGGATACGCTGGAAGACGAAGTGGAACCCTTTCTGCTCCGCTGCGGGTTCCTTCAGCGCACGCCGCGCGGCCGCCGCATCACGCCGGCCGCACTGCGGCACTTGCAAGCCACTTTGCCCGAACCCGACGCGCACGGGCGCCGCATGCTGTTCTGACTGCGGGAGAGGGTCCCCTTCACCGGCCGCGAGTCGACCAGTAGCTCATTCGATCACGCTCGGCCGTCCCGCAAAATCTCTCGCGCGGCGTTCCGTCCGCATGCTCCGGTCACGCCGCCGCCCGGATGAGCGGCACTGCCACACAGGTAGAGCCCCCGCAGCGGCGTCCGATAGTCGCTCCATCCGACAACCGGCCGCAAACAGAAAAGCTGGTGCAGCGACATCGCTCCTTGAAAAATGTTTCCGCCGGTCAGGCCGAACGTGCGTTCCAAGTCGACCGGTGAGAGCACTTGCCGATGCACAATCGAACGCGGGACGTTGGGCGCATACCGAGCGATCTCGGCAATACACCGATCCGCGAACCGCTTTTCACCTCATCCCAATTGCCCTCGGCCAGCCGGTACGGAGCGTACTGGACGAACAAAGAAAGGATGTGATGTCCGGGCGGAGCCAGCGTCGGATCAACGGCCGTGGGAATGGTCATCTCGATGATCGGTCGCGCAGACGGCCGGCCGTACTTGGCGTCATCGTAGGCCCGTTCCAGCTCATCCAGCGTGCATCCGATGTGAATCGTGCCTTGGTGTTCGGGGCCCGGCTCTTCCTGGAGTGCTCGGCTACGGTCAGCAATCCCGCCCGGGCCGCTCGCGGCATCGCGCCGCAGGCACGAAAACCGTGGCAGTTCGTTAACGGCCAAGTTGATTTTCATACTGGCGCTGGAATAGTCGATGCGCCGGATCGCTTGACGGAAGGCTTCCGGTAACGGAGCGCCATCTAGAAGTCGCTCGAATGTCACGTGAGCGTCGACGCAAGAGGCAACGACGCGGGCCCGGACAACTTCCCCGCTCTGCAACCGCACTCCGACCACGCGTCCCGCTTCGACCAGAATCCGCTCAACAGGGGCGCTGACTCGAACCTCGGCTCCGCCCTGCCGAGCGGCTGCGGCGATGGCCTCCGACAGCGCTCCCATACCGCCTCGAACATAACCCCAGACGCCACGCCGGCCTCCGGCCATGCCCATCACGTGGTGAAGCAGAACATAGCCGGTGCCCGGTGCTGAGATCGGCAGGAATGCGCCGATGATCGCGTCGGTGGCCAAAGTGGCTTTCAGAACGTCCGACTCGAACCATCGATCCAGCACGGATCGGGCTGAGCCCATCACCAGTTCGATGGCCGCAGGCAGATCGCTTCCCAGCCCCCGCAATTCTTGCAGCAAACCGTAAGCGGCGTTCGCATCGCGCAGTCGCTTGGTCATGGTGGGCCGCCGCCACTCCGCAGGTAGCAGCACGTCCGGCGGTGTGCGTGACAGGATCGGTTCCAAGCACCGCGCAACACGATCCAGAAAGGCGTCGTACCGTGGGAAGGCGTCGGCATCCCTTTCGGAGAACTTCGCGATTTCTCGGCGATTCCGCTCGGCATCCGGCCCCAAAATCAGATACCGGCCGTCTTCCAGCGGCGTAAACGACGACGGATTCCGCGGCAACACGTGGTACCCATGGCGAGCTAGGTC
>JAADHY010000705.1 GCA_013151585.1 Planctomycetota bacterium | reverse complement strand
CGGCGGGCATGGGGCTTGATCACGGATTCCGCCATCCAAACAGCAGGCGCGCTTACCGAGAGTGACAGCGAGAGGCGACATTTGACAGTCGTTCGGCCACAACCTTCGCTCACGCGCCGGACGCGTGTGGCCGAAGCCGTGATCAGGGCCACGGAACCTCACTGTTCTCGCCGTTCGCCGGGGTTTTCGTCGCTCACGATCCAATTCGGGACGGGGATCGACGGATGCCGTGCGACCAGCATCAGAATACCCAGAATGATGATCAGCAGCGGCACTTCGACGTCGAGGCTGAGTCGGCCGGTCTGCCGCAGTACGGAGAGAACACTCGCAATGACGAAGAATGATCCGAGCACGAACGTCACTTTGTCGATGCCACCCATCAAGAAGGTGAGGAGTCCGGTGACGAAAAGGCCGAGTGTCCAGATCCAGTCGATTCCGGGAACAACGTCCAGTGCCGTGAGCAACCAGCCGGTCCCGACCGTGATGAGAAGAATGGCCAATACAAGCGTGGCTCGGCTGGACCCCATGATTCGTCTTCTCCAAAGCGGGGCGGACAACTTTCACTCCTGCCGCGCCGATGGAAACGGCCATGCTGAGACGGCCAGTCACCAGACGGCTTCGGCGTCGAACTCGCCGGAACAGAAGATATCTGGCCGCTGAGCTCCATACGTCCATCGGCGAAGACGCACGATCTTTGGGAAAGGGTAAGATGGAACTTCGCGAGCGCCAAGCCCGCACCGGCCTGTGCGGGAACGTCGGAAGTTTTTGTCTCTCGGTTTCCGTCTCGAGCGCCTCTTGCCCTCGCAGGGTCAGTTAGCATCTCTCCACTGGTGCGGAACAGGCTTCCCCCCGGAGCCTGGCGTCTCGGTACGGCTGGACGCAATGGGGTTTACCCGCCGTGTCGAGGTCCCCGCGCAGCGGCGTTGAGAAACCGTCGCTGGTATGAACTGATGCCCCTTTTTCCGCCGCTTCCGCAACACTCATCGAGCGCCACGGGTTCGAACGTGAGCTATGTTTTCGTAGTTATCGGTCTGCCCATGTTTTCGCCGGCTGGGGCAGCCGTCTGCTGCCGTAGAAAAAGCGGTTCGGACTTTTCTCGTCAATCCTCAAAAAACGGAAGTTCGGATGATCCGGTCGTGCGTCTTCAGCGTTTAAGCAGGGGACGCGATGAGCGGCGAGACGAGGCGAGCTCTTCGTATCGAGGGCGATCGGCTCCATCACCACCTCTTCGATCGAGTGATGCGGACGTGTGTGGGCCGCGAGCTGGCAACGCCCGTAGGGCAAACGTCTCGAGGCAGTGCTGAAACTCGGGCCGTCCTCACCGGAGAAGTTCAGACAGGGCAATGTCGTGGACAACGCTCAAGGAGACAAACCCATGCGACGCGATAGCGTGTGGCAAACGGGACAAGGCGGAGCAGGGTTCGGGGCCGGAGCGATCGTCGTTGGAATCTGCTTACTGGCCGGCCTGGGCTGGCTGATTTTCCAGATGATCGTCATCGATGTTGGCACCGGCGAGATGGCCATCCTGATCAAGAAAACGGGTAAAGACATCACGAACGGCGACGAAGTTGCTCCGGGGCCCGAGTACAAAGGCATCCAGAAAGAAGTTCTCAAAGAGGGACGCCACTTCCGCAATCCCTTGGAGTGGGACTGGAAAGTCATTCCTCAGATCGTCGTTCCGAAGGACAAGCTGGGCGTCGTCATCAGCCTGAGCGGGGACGACCTACCGTACGGCGAGTTCTTGGCCAAAGTCGATGACAATGGCAACGTACTGACCAAAGGGATCCTTCCGGACGTGTTGAAGCCGGGCCGCTACGCGCTCAATCCGTATTTGTTCCGAGTCGAGATGGACCACGAACCGGTCGTTGTGCCGGCGGGTTTCAAAGGCGTCGTGACCAACCTCGCCGGACCACTGCCGAAGGACCCGAACGTCTTGCTGGTCAAGAAAGGGGAACGCGGCGTGCAGAAAGAGACGCTCGACCCGGGCACTTACTACGTCAATCCCTACGTGACGCGAATCAGCCTGATCGACTGCCGCAGCCAGCGGTTTAACCTGGCAGACAAGAAGGACATGGGATTTCCGTCGAAGGACGGCTTTTGGGTGAGCTTGGACGGTCGGATCGAGTTTCGGGTGAACCCGGAGAAGGCGGCCGAGGTTTACGTCACCTACAACGAGGATTACAACGGCGACGCCATCGACGAAGAGATCATCCAAAAGATCATCATGCCCAGCGCTCGCAGCTTTTGTCGCCTGGAAGGGTCCAACAATCTCGGACGGGACTTCATTCAAGGGGAAACGCGAACCCGGTTCCAGGAACAGTTCCAAGAAGCGATGAAAGCCGCGTGCGAGCCGTTGGGGATCGAGATCATTCAAGCGTTGATTACCAGCATCAAGCCGCCGCAACAGATCGCCGAGCCCGTTCGTCAGCGCGAGCTGGCCAAACAGCAAGAGCTGGAGTTCCAGCAGGAAATCCTGCAGCAAGAGCAGGAGCGGGTGCTGGCTGAAAAGAAAGCGCTGGTCGAGCAGAAGCGAGCTCTGATCGCCATTGAGCAAGACATCGTCAAAGCGATCAAAGAAGCCGAGCGGATGCAGGAGGTCGAGGTTACCGAAGCCAAGCAGGACTTGGAAGTCGCCAAGATCCGGCTCGAAGCCGCAAAGGACAAGGCCGAGGCGATCACGGCTCGAGGCAAGGCTGAGGCGGACGTCATTCGCTTTCAGAACGAGGCTGAAGCGGCTGGCTGGAAGCGGGCCGTTGAGGCGTTCGACGGTAATGGCCGCTTGTTCGCTCAATACACGCTTTACCAAAAGCTGGCTTCGGCGTACCGGCGGATCATGGTCAACACGGCCGACAGCCCGATCATGAAGGTTTTCGAAGGTTTTACGAGTCCCGGAGAGGCATCGGCGAGCAAGTCGACAGACGCTCGGCCGCCGGCCGCTAGTCGGCAGCAACCCAGTGCAACTAAACCGCCCGCGTCGAAGGCCGAAACATCACAACCGAAGTCCAAAGAGAAAGCCGCCGCGAGGCCTGCGGCCAAGGACCGATAGCAAGTGACGGTCGCCCGAGCTTAGCGATTTGTCAGAACGCGGCGGTCGAATCTTCCGAATTCGTGCCCGAGCAGAACTCACGGTAAGAAAACCCGTTCGGACAAACAGACAGGAGCCCGAGTCATGGCAACGATGAGCCGATTTTCGTTCCCCGGTCGTTCTTTGATCGCGGCGTTGTTGGCCATCGTCGTACTGGCCGTTGTCGGCTGGGAAGCGATTCAGTGGACCTACAACCGCATCTACGTCCCGGAAGGCTACAGTTTGCTGTTGCGGTATAAGGGGCCGCCGCTGCCCATTCCCGGCCTGGGCACGCGTCCGCAAGCGTCGCCCGGTCGGTTTGCCAAAGTGGACGAAAACGGCGAGCCGCTGGAACTGGGAGTGCTGGAGCAAATGGTCGGGCCGGGTCGTCATTTCTACTGCCCGTTGTGGTGGGAACGGACGCTGGTTGAGGACATCGTGGTCGAGCCGGGCGAGGTGGGCATCGTCGTCAGCAAGATGGGGAAAGAGCTGCCGCCGGGACAGTATCTGGTCGACGGGGATTTGGGCGAAACAGAGTACAAAGGCATCTTGCGGCGCGTGTTCGGACCGGGAACTTATCGAGTCAATCCGTACGCGTACGATTTCAAGAAGGTGAAGGAAGTGATCTTCACCTCGGGAGGGCAAGAAAAACGTGCCGGCTGGGTCAACATTCCGACCGGCTATGTCGGAGTGGTCACGAACCTGACCGACAACCCTCTGACCGGAGCTAAAGCGGGAATTCAGGACCAGGTTCTTCAACCGGGCATCTATCTGATCAACGAAAAAGAGCAACAGATCGACGTCGTTGAGATCGGTTACCGCGAAATCACATTGGCGGCCAGTCTGAAAACGGACAAGCAGGGCGACGTGCTGTTGGATGAGAGCGGCGAGCCGGTGATCGCCGAAGACGGAAGCGGCATCGAGTTTCCTTCCAACGACGGCTTTCCCATCATCATGGACTTCACGGCCATTTGGGGCATCATGCCGGATCAAGCGCCGGACGTGATCCGCAAGTTCGGCAACGTGGATGCCGTGGAGACGAAAGTCGTTGTGCCGCAGATCGAAAGCATTTGTCGGAACATGGGCTCGAAATTGGGGGCCGTGGAGCTCTTGATCGGCGAGTCTCGACAGAAGTTCCAGCAAGACACCTCCGACGCATTTCGCGAAGTGCTGGGCGAGAAAGGGATCACGGTGCTGAACGGGCTGGTGCGGAACATCCACATTCCGCAGGAAGTACGGCTCCCGATTCAGAAGGCCAACATCGCCGAGGAGCTGAAACTGACGCGAGAGCAGGAGCAAAAGACGGCCGAAACAGAGGCGTTGCTACGCGAAGCGGAAGCTAAAGTGGAGCTGGCGACCCAAGAAATCAAAGCCGACACCGAGAAGCTGGTTGCCCAGAAACTGGCCGAAGGAATGAAGCAGGCGCAAGAAATCAAAGCACAAACGGAACAACTGGTCGCGGCCATCGATAAGCAAACGGCCGAACTGGAAGCGCAGGCGACGGTCATGCTGGGCGAGGCCAATGCCAAAGCCAAACAAATGTCCGAAGAGGCGAAAGCCGAGAAGTTCCGGCTGGCGGTCGAGGCGTTCGGAGCGGGGGAAGCTTACAACCAGTGGGTGTTCGCCTCCGGCCTGCCGGACGATGTCGAACTGAACTTGCTCTACGCCGGCGACGGGACGTTCTGGACGGATCTGAAAACCTTC
>JAADHY010000483.1:4847-5832 GCA_013151585.1 Planctomycetota bacterium | reverse complement strand
AAGCATTCCCGGCCGCTGGCCGAATACATCGCCAACACCGACGCGGTGCTCGACGCTATCGATCTGCACGACGTCTACGCTGTATTCCTCAGCGAAGAAAACGTCACTTGGAACAACGGCCTGGCCATCCTCAACGGCCTCTACGAACACATCAAGAAGCGCTATCCTGGCGTGCCGGTCTATCAGTGGCTGACCGCACCGGCCGGACCACATGCGAAGCTGCGGGCCGACGGCTGGGTCTACGACTTTTACGGACGGCGGCGGGACGAGTTTCGTCGCAAGGTGATGGAGTACCTGGCCACGGGCAAGCCGCTCGTGATGTGCTTGAACGCGAGCCCGGATGTGGCTCGGTTCGAATCGCCCGGCGGCCGGACCGTCTCGGAAGAGCAATTGGACGTATGCCGCGAGTTCAACGTGCCGGTCTTCTTCTACTGCGTGGACCTGAAATGGGGCAGCCCGGGAGTCTGGCTGCACAGTGACGCGCCGGAGATCGTTCCCTGGCGACGATGGACGCTGGGCGCGGTCGACCGGATGCACGCCACAGCCTCCGGCACGCTGCCGCTGCCCTCGTCCCAATGCTCCGCCGGTCGCACCATTGAAATCGCCGGCGATGATGCCAACCGGTACAAGTACGATGAACCGTTTGCAACCTCGCGGTTCATCTACGATGCCACCATCCGCGGCTTCTGGAATGTGCAGTGGGGCGGGCTGGGCGAGAAGTTGATTATAACCCGGCGGGCCGGGCAGATGCCGGCGGTGGAGCTGGTGTACCATTTCGTGTCGGAATTCCCGATCCGGGACATCCGCGCCCGCTTGTCGGGGCAGACCATGGGCACGGCGCCGGTGACGCTGGCCCTGTCGGTGACCGGGAACAAGTGGCCGTGGCAGCAGACGGCTCGGGGGGCAGAGACGACTGCACGACGCGATTTTCAACTGACCGTGTCCGCCGGCGAGGCGTCGCCGGTGCGCGAGTTCTGGGTGCGGA
>JAADHY010000483.1:0-4789 GCA_013151585.1 Planctomycetota bacterium | reverse complement strand
ACCGGCTCACGATCGCATGTCATGTGGAACCGCCGAAGCTTCGCCAGATCACACTCACGCCGGACGCCGACGGCCATGTTCGTTACGAAGACGATTTCCAGACGAGCAAGTTCCTGCATCTGGCCCACGTAACCGGTCGCGAGGATCTGAAGTGGCAGCCTGGTCGCCTTCAGACGCACGGCGTGCGCGGCCGGGCCGCCCGCGTGCTGCTACGCTGGAAAGTGGTGAGCCCGCAGCCGTTGCGTCACCTGAAGGTCCGCCTGGACGGAAGGGCCAACGAGAAGCACCTCGGTGCCACCAACCGACTGGCCGTCTCTTTGGACGGCCGAAAGGAACTGGCCGCCGACACCACCGCTGGCAAACCGACCGACAAAAACGGCAACGTTCGCCAGCCGCTTCAACTGGACCTGTCCGGCGACGCGCGCTTTGAAGGCGTGCGGGTGTTCTGGGTCCATGTGGAGATGCTCAACCGCTCCGGCCTGCCCACCGGAACGTCAAACAGTGTGGAGCGTTTGTCGATTGAGGCGGACGCGAAACGCGGACCGTAGGGGGGCACCTGCCGAGTGTCGCTTCCAAAACGATCAGCACCTGCACGCAGTCGGGGGACGCGGGCAACCGGGAATCGCCCTCGGCAGGTGCGAACCAGCAAGCTTTGCCCATCGCGGGCAGAACACGAGGGCTGAGGCATGCTGGCAGATGCGGAAGTGACCGTCAGCCGTCGCCTCTGAGACGATCTCCGATTCTCGCAGTCATGAGAGGAAAGAACCATGGGCCCTCTCCGATCGTTCCGAATGTGCGTGTCGCTCCTCGCCGTGGCTGGCGGTGCGCTGTTTGCACGGCCGGCGGCGCCGCCGTTGCTCGTCAGGGACGGGAGGGCGGAGGCGGTGATTGTGGTGGGACGTGCCGCTGGGACGTTCCAGCGCAGGGTGGCCGGCGAACTGCAGCGGTTCATCAAAGCGGTGTCCGGGGCCGAGTTGCCCATCGCTGAATGCGGAAAGCTACCGGCCGGCCAGCCGCTGCTCATCGTGGGCGGGCCCAAGACAAACCCGCTGGTAGCCGCCGCCGAGAGGCAGGGCTTGGTTCGATTCGCCGGCCTGAAGCCGGATGGGTTCGTCTTGAAGCGCGTCGCGTTGCAAGGGCGGCCGGCATTGATCATCGGCGGCAACGATGAGGCCGGCACGATGTACGCCGCCTATGACCTGCTGGAGCGGCTGGGGGTCGTCTTCCAGTTGACCGGAGACATCATCCCCCAGGTGAAGCCCGACCTGCCGTTGCCCGAGCTGGACGTGCGCAAGGAGCCGGTCTTCAAGGATCGCGGCATGCATTGCTGGCACGGGATTCGGTGGTACATGGGCCTGGCCGACTTCCGCCGGCTCATCGACCAACTAGCGAAGATGAAGATGAACGTGCTGCAGTTTTACTGGGGGATGGGCGGGCCGTGGATCCAGTTCCGCTACGGGGGCAAGGCGATGGCCACGACAGCGACGCGGGAATCGGGCTTTGTGGCGTGGCCGGGAGCGAGCGGGACGGCCAGAGCGGTGACCGTCGGCCGGGATTGCTTTCCGGAAAGCGGCTACCTCGGCCCGCCGGAATTCGCTGGTGTGAAGACGCCCGAGCGCGCGTTCCGGACCGCACGGGAGTTCTTACGCGAGGTCATCCGTTACGCCCACACTCGCAAAGTCAAAGTTTGGCTGAATCTGGGTGAGATTCCCTTTGTACCGCCCAATCTGGCGCCACCGCATTCGCGGCGCGGGCGCAGCTTCTATTGCGGCGTGTCGCTTTCGCCTGGTGATCCGGCCGTTCTGGACATCTGGGAGGCCGCCTTGCTGAGCATGATCGAGACCTATCCCGAGGCGGACCGGTATTGGGTCGTCGGCGGGTCGGAGCTACTGGGCGCGAGCCGCCCGGTCCACGCGTTTCCGGCCGATGACCCGCAGGTGCAGACGCTGATCCGCGACTACGAGCACCTGCGTCCGCTGATCCCGCCGAAGTCGGGCGCGGCCAAAACGCGCCGGCTCGCCGACCTGGATCTGGCCGACATTGCCGTGGCCGACAAGCTGGTGCGCCGGGTCAAGGCTCATCACCCGGACGCGCCGCTTGGCATGGCTTTGATCTTCCGCGGCGGCCAGCTCCGCGCCCTCGACGCCGTCCTGCCCAAAGACGTCGCCTTGATGAACATGGTCAACTTCACCGGCGAGACGGCGATGAGCTACTTCAGCGGCATCCGCGGTCGGGAGCTGGTCGTCTGGCCGCGAGTGACCGACGACGGCTGCGAACTGAACATGCAGCTCAACGCGATGATGTACGACCACGACGAAACCATCGCCGGTGCCGTTCGCTACGGGCTGACGGGCGTGTTGGGGCAACTGAACAAGGAGCGTGGTGCCGAGCCAAGCGCCCAGTACATTGCCGAGGGGGCCTGGAACCCAGAGATCCATTGCCGGTCCTTTTACGAACAGTACCTCGGCCGGCTTTACGGTCCCAAGGCTTTGGGGCCGCTAATGAATGCGTTTTCGCTCTTGGAAGAAAACGAGAAGGCACTCGGCTGGCGGGGTCGGCACGGACTGTTCAGCACGTGGAGCGCGAGTTGCCGCATGGCGGCCGCATTGCGACGAGTCGACTACAGGCGAAAAGACCTGCACATTGATCGCACCGAGCTAGAGCAGGCCATCCGGCGAACAGAAACAGAGGAGCAGTTCTGGCGCGGCCGGGCAGCGCAGTGTGCTCGGGCCCTCGCCCTGCTGCGCCAGGCACGGCCGAAGGTCTGGCCTGGATCGCGCGCGGAGCTGAATTACGTCATCTACAAGACCGATAATTTCATCACCATTTTCAAGCTGCTCGGCGCGATCAACGAGGCCCGGGTCGCCTTTGACCGAGCGCTTCTGGCCATGGAGTCGAACGTGGCCCGCGCAGAAGCAGACCGGCATCTGGAGCACTGTCGGGCAGCCACCGAGCGCGCGAACTGCCTGGCGCACTTGGCCGCCGAGCAGATGATCCCTTACGCGCGCCGGTGGCCGACGGAGAGACACATCCTGTGGATATTCAACAAGATCATCCCGTCCCACGAGGCCGCCCGGCGGTACGTCGCCGATGTGATCGCGTTCCGCAAGAAGCAAGGATCGTAGGCTTTTGTATCGCGTGGAGCTGTGCCGGGATTCTTGTGGCTGCGGCCGGCGCGCCGGATTCACTCCGACGGTGGCCGAGCGGAGACGCGATCGCCGAGGAGCCACACGGTGCCGTTTACGAGCGACACGCAGATGGCGTGGTCTACAACGGCGAGGCCGTTGTAGGCAACCGGGGCGGGTAGCCGTCTGGCTACCAGAGTCTTCCCGTCTTTGCGCGCCAGCAGGCACACGAAGCCGCTGGCTTCGCCGTCTTCGGCGTAGACGCCGCCGGCGCAGATCACGGCGTTGGCGGCCAGGGCGAGCGAGGTGACTTGGTGGTCGGTCGGCAACGACCTGGACCACAGGTCCGGGCCGCGAGGCGGCTGACCGGCCGGCCCGACCTGACCCATCGCGCGCAGGGCGATCTGGCGGTCGCGCACCATGCGGACCACTGCGGTCCGGTCCCAACTCACCAGCTTGCCGCCGACGTTGCCGTAATTCATCCGCACGTACTTGCGGTCGCCCAAACGAGGCCAGTTCCAGTGCAGGAGGCCTTCGCAGCTTCGGCCTCCGGCGCCGAGCCAGAGGGCGATCTCGCCGCTCTGCCTCTCGGCTTGCTGGATTTGCCGTTTCAGCTCAGCCACACGTTTTTCGATTTGCGGTTTCTGTTCCGGCTGGGCCGTTTTGAGTCGCCGTTGCTCGGTTTGCAATTGGCGGGCGAGACTGGTTCGTTTCGCCAGGGCTTGGAGCATCGTGTTCGGCACGATCTGACCGGTTTTCGGATCGAGCCGCGTCGTCATCAGTTGCAGCGTGTCGTCCGTTTTGACCAGCAGGTCGTTGCGGCGGAGCGAGCGCGGGTTACCGCTGGCCGGCAAGGCGGCCGACCAGATGAGCCGGCCGGCAAGCGGGTCGAAGGCACGCACCACGATTCCGCCGTCGGAGCCTTGCGTACGGCCGGCCGAAGCGTAAGCCACACCGTCGGCCACGAGCACCGATCCAACCGCCGGCCACGGCGATTCCACTTTGCCGTAAGAAACCATGCGCTGTGCGCGCGGCGCGATGCGCAACTTCCATCGCAGCCGGCCATCGCGGGCCGAAACGGCGTAGACGAGCCCGTCGTGAGCGCCGAACAGGCAGACGCCTCGGTAGAGCGTTGGCGGCGAGTCGATTCGCGCACCAGCGGTGACTCGCCAAAGGAGCTTACCGGTCGCCAGCTCCAGGCCGACCACCTGATTGGCGTCCATGACGGCGGCGGCGACCACAGCGCCGGCAACGGTCGGACCGGTCAGTGGCGGGTTCAAGTATTCGCGCCAGTTGCGTGCCAGCGGGGTGGACAGGTCGGGCAACGGGATGCGGCGCTGCCAGATGGACTCGAGCTTAGCTGGAGCGACGGCCGAGGTGCCCGCGCTGCGTGCCGCATCGCACCGGGCCATGGGCCATGCCGTGCCGCCGACTGCCGCCACCGCTACGCTTTCGCCGAAAGCCGGACCCCGGATCGGTTCGACCAGTGCCGTCATCTCCTGCTCAGTCGGCACGCTCCGGACCGGTCCGAAGCAGAGGAAGCCAGAGATTTGTGGGGGGCAGCACATGCACCAGTTCTGCGGCGTGTAGAAGGCGCCGTAAGCTGGGATCGATCCGAAGCTGCAGGCGCCGCGCGCCCCGGCATAGACGACCGGCTTGCCGCC
>JAADHY010000411.1:4829-6171 GCA_013151585.1 Planctomycetota bacterium | reverse complement strand
TCTGCCAGCGGACATCCTCGGGTTGACCGATCGCGGGTACCTGAAACCGGGCCAAGCGGCCGATATCGTCGTTTTCGATCCGGAGCGGCTGATCGACCGGGCGACTTTCCAAGACCCGCACCAATACAGCGCCGGCATCGTCTACGTGTTCGTCAATGGTGTGCCGGCGGTCTATCGAGGAACCCCGACCGGGGCCTTGGCGGGCCGTCCACTGCGACACTCGTCGCGCGCAACGACGAGCAAGAATGGGACTTGATATCTCCTCCACGAGGGAGAAGACGCCCTCCGGGAGTGGCTCGGGCTGCCGGGCCAGCCAACGGAGAAAGGCCATCGGTGTTGCGACACATCGGGACGGCCTTGCGGCAGTCGGCAGGATGGGCATGAGCGGGGAGACGCTCGATCGAGGGGCGGACGACCGGCCGCCCTCCAACGCGCTTCGCCTGACGACGCTTCCTCGCCGGATGTGCTTCGTGGCCATTCCCTGTTTGCGAAGCGGCGTACCATCGCAGCACACACCGCCGTGACCGGCGCTGGAGGTAACCAATTCTGGAAAATCGCGATGAAACTTCGCAGATTGGTATCCACATTTTTTACCAGCGGAGTATACTGATTCGGGATCGGGTCAGGAGTGGCGTCAGGAGGAGTTACGAGCTCGCAGGAGGAGGAACGGAAACCGATGAAGCGACCGCAGACCAGGAAGGTATCCCGGCGTCGACGGGCCGCGACGGCGCAACCAGCTCCGTCTCAAACCGGTTACACCGACGTGCTGGATCGACCGCACGAGTTGGAATTGAAGGTCCGGCACGAACTTCTTTCCGAATCCCGCTTGCATTTCTGCTCGCTGGTCATTCACCGCATCGATGAGGGTGTCTGTTTGGAAGGGATCGTCCAGGCGGAGGAGGACGCACCGGACGTCTGCGGACTGGCGCAGCGGGTGGAAGGCGTTGAGCGGGTCGTGAACCGGTTGGTGGTGCACCGGCCCCATCGGGTGCCCGTCAAGGGATAAACGCAAAGTCTGACGATAGAACAAGGCCACGCACGGCCGCGGTCAAATCGGCTCGTCGGCTCAGGGGTGTTCAAGGCGGATGGAGTCTCCGACCCAGGATGGCCTCGGGCCGGCGGTCCCGATGACCTCCGCTTTTTTGCGCCCAGGAGAGGATGGCCGCAGGGCGGAGAAGGGGCCCGAACGCATACGGCTCGGGTCTGTCGCTTAGCAACACCGGCCCTTCGCCAGCCCGTTCCGTTCACGTTTCGGGCGCACGACGCACTTTGTGATTTCGACATCCGGCCGCAGGGGACCGGTCCAGTCTCCCGCGTGCGGGAGAGGGTGGCCGCCGAAGGC
>JAADHY010000411.1:0-4792 GCA_013151585.1 Planctomycetota bacterium | reverse complement strand
AAACAGTAAGCGGAAGGCGCTAGCCTCCGGCGCGCAGCGTGAAGCGTGAGCGGAACGCGCTAGCGTCCGGTCGCGTCGCTGGTCCAAGCGTGTAGGCCGCGGGGACCGCACGCTAGCGCGTTGCGTTCACTCCGTTGGGGGCAGCCTGGGTTGAGCGAAGCGTCTCTCGAGACCTCTGCGCCGACTCGAGCCATTGTACCCCCCTCATCCGCCCTTCGGGCACCTTTTCCCCCGAAACGGGGGCAGAAGGGACACCGTTTTCGCGGCGTGTTTTTCCACCGACTCGGCGGCTTATGCAAAGCCCGTCGTGCGCCCCACGTTTCGCTGAAGCGGAAGAACGGACTATTTCTCAGGGCAAGCGGCCGGACTTCTCGGCGAAGCACTTGCTTGCGTCCTTTCTGGTTCCCTCACTGCGCGCACGAACCACGCCGGGGGCAATGCGGAACCTACTCGGGCCGCTGATGCGGACGAATCTGCGACGCCACCTCCAAGCGCCAGCGTCGAATCGGGAGAGCGAATATCCGAAAAACAGCGGCCCTCGCTCACGCGTCGGGTTGGCGGGGCTACCGCCGATCTTGCAGACGCCGGAACGGCTGAAACCAAGTCTTGCCACTCAAGGCGGCTGTGCTGCTATTCGCCGTTCGGCGGTTTCGGAGGCGCGAATTTGATCTTCTCGACGTACCGCACGATCCGTCCTTGCTCGTCCAGACGGCCCGTACAGGCGCTAATGGCTTTGATCGTATACTGGTAATGGAGTCTGTAGTCGGCGTCGATTTCGACTTCCATGTCTTTGGTCAAAGGATTGCCAGGGTAGCCGATGATTTTCAAGATTTCGCTGTTGAGCCGGCGGAAGACGTCGGGTCCGGCCCCAAGATTCCGTTGGCCCAGCCGGACCTGCGCCAAATGACCATTGGAATCGGCAACCAGTTTGACTTTGATGTCCGGAAAGATCTGGTCGGGATTCGTCTGAGATGGCGCGCCGATTGGCATGTTGATGTTGAAGTCGCCTTCCGGCTCGATGATCTTCAGCGTCAGCATAAAAAAGATCAAAAGCTGAAAAACGATGTCGATCATCGGCGCCATCTGCGGCTCGATCTTTTCCGTCTCTGAATGGGATCGAATCTTCATGACGACTCACGCAGATGTCCGTTGGATCGTGTTTCGGGTCGCTCTTGTCAGGCGACGTCGGCCTTCCCGGGGACGCCCGACCCTTGCTCGGTTTACAGGCTCGCCTGAGCCGCCTTGAGAGCGAACTTTTCGAACTTGGCCTCCTGAGCCAGACGCATCAGTTCCTGGACGGCGCCGGTCGGGACTTCGGCATCTGCCCGAATGACGACGGTGATGTCCTTCGGGTCTTGTTTTTTTGCTTCGGCGATTCGTCGCTCTTGCTGGAACTTGGCGCCCATGTCGCCCACGCGGATGTTTTCCCCGGCCCAAAAGACCAGGGGCTCGGGGTCCAGCTTCTTGCCGGACGAGTCCCGGAGGAAGCCCACATTGACGACCAGTTCACGTTCCAGCTTCACCTCAGGCGGCTTGGCCAGGACGTCGCGAGGCAGTTTGACCCGCTCATCGGCCGCCGTCTGTTCGAAGTTGGTAATCACCATGAAAAAGGCGATCAACTGGAACACGATGTCGATCATGGGCGTCATGTCGACTTCGGCCAGTTGCGGTTTTTCGGATTGGAACTTCATTGTCGTTCTCGCGAAGAAAAACGCCGGCTCCGTTCATCACGCGGTGCCACGGCCGACTGGTCAAGCATCCTGAACCGGGGTCGCCGTCACCGTGGTGGCTGTGGCCGAGGCGGCTTTGGCGGCCGCCTTTGGCTTGCTCGTCGTGGCGAAGCGGCTCATCAACCCTTCGCTGACCATGCCGACCTCGAGAACGAATCGGGCCACCCGGTTCCTTAGGATGCTGTAAGCGACCATCGCCGGAATCGCCACGGTTAAGCCCTCCAGCGTGGTGAACAGCGCGGTCGAGATGCCGGCCGCCAGCTCCGATGGCTTCGGCTGCGTCGGTGAGGTGGCGATTTCCTCGAAACTCATGATCATGCCGTAGACGGTACCCAAAAGCCCGATCATGGGCGCAATGGAACCGATCAGGGCCAAGTAGCTGAGTCGGTGCTCCAGCGCCATGTTTTCATCTTCGCCGACTTCTTGCATTCCGGCGATGGCTTCTTCGTAGCCGCGGCCGAGCTTGCTGAGCCCGGCGGCAAGCACACGGGCCACGAAGGAGTCGTCATTGCGCGCGATTTCGTAAGCCCCCTGGTAGTCTTTGGCTTTCAGTTTGTCTTCGAACGCATCGATAAACTCCGTGGGCAGCAGCACACTACGGCGAACCTGCAGAAGATTCATTGTGATCAGAGCGACCATGATGAAAGACAGCAGCAGCAGGACGACTCCGAAGATGCCTGAGGCTTCGACCAGCCAGGAAAGGAAGCTTCGTTTGACAACCTTCGCCTCCTCCGCGGGCGGTTCCGTTTCTTCGCCAGCGGCCTGCTCGGTACCGGCGGCCTCTGCGGCGCCCGCCTCTGCCTCCGTTGTCGCCTCTGCCTCCGTCTCGCCTTCCGGCGCCGCGGCCTCGTCCACGGCGGGCGGTTCTTCCATGGCACCTTCGGCCGGCGCGGCCTCCTCGGCGGCCGGCGGCTCGCTCGATTCAGCCGCTTGATCCTGCTGAAACGCCCAAGCCGTCCGTGACGTCGAGGACGTCACGGCGACTCCCAGTGCGATCACACACGCGCCCAAGGCCAACCAGTTCCACCGCCGAGTCTGAAGCGGATCAACCGTCATCTTTGGTGACATCTTTCGCCCTTGTTTTCGACCTGTGCTGAACGTCTTGTCTGATTCGATCCTTCCCGAACCGTTTTTCCTTCCGGCCCATGGCCGGCCCATCCGAATCCTGCCTCACCAGTGCCTTGTCACAGAAAACCCCTGAATTCTCGCGCGACCGTCTCGGCCGAGCGCGGCAGGCGAGGAGGCCTGTCCTACAAGGTTCCGTAACCCACTTGTTCGTGTCGACGAAGCACCAGGAGCTTCGGTTGTCGATACGCGCGCAACACGCGTTCTCGATTCTGTGTTCCGAGTTGATGATGACCTTTTGGCTTGTGGGGCAACCGGGACGCTTGCTCCCTGTTACGAACTCGCTCTTATTGTGAACTCGCAGCCGTCAGCCGCTTGGTCCATGGGCTGTCGGGGTATTTCGACTCCAGTTCGGCTCGCGCGTCCGCGGCCCGCTCCGGCCGTTCGACCGCGTTCCAAAGCCGCGACAAATGATACAACGCCTCTGCATGACGCTGCGACTCCTGCGGGAAGAGCACGGGGACATGCAAATAGGCCAACACGGCTTCTTTCGGCTTGCCCATCGCTTGCAGACAATCGCCCTGCCGCACATAGGCCTCGGCCAGAATGCGGCTATTCTCGGCCGGCGCTTCCCGGACGACATCCTGCAAGAGCTTCAGGGCCGGTTCGTACTGCTTTTGCTGGACCAGGCAGTTTGCTTTCCCGAGCATGGCCTCCCAGCGTCGTTGTTTTTCCAGAGGAGTCTTCGCTTGGGCCTGCAATACGGCGTCGAAAGTCTTTAAGGCCTCCGAGACCTTGCCCTGTGCCAGCAGAATCTGAGCCAAAGCGCTTTGGGCGGCCATCTGGAAGTCCCGCCACGGCGCTCGGCCGAGCTGCTCAAAGGCACTCTTCGCTTGGCGAAAATCTTTTTTGGCCAAATAAAGTTCGCCCAGCAGTTGAACGGCCTCGTAATAGCGGAAGCTGTCGCTTGCTTTCTTCAGAAACGCTTCCAATGCCTGGATCGCCAGGTCCCGTTTGGAAGAATCTGTTCGCGCCAGTCGAGCTGTTGCGCGGGCGATCAGGAACTCGACGTCTCGCTTCAAGTTGGTTTTCCCTGGTCCGATCTGCTTCAGGATTTCTTGGTATGTCTGCAAGGCTTTTTCCACTCGGCCGCTTTTTTCGTCGCCGCGAGCCAAGTTCAGCTTGGCCGGTTCGCCGTCCCAACGGACGCTTTGGATATCGTTCGCCGGGATGGTGATGGGTTTGCCCAACCGAGGCGTCACGGTGATACCGTCTCGCGTGATCTGGGTGATTGTGCCCTGGACGTTTTTTTCCGAACTCTTCCGAGAGACGATGTCAAGAGCCGTCGCCGGCGAAGCCGCCAGCACGCACGCGACGCCGAGAAACGCCCCGAAGAACGACCACCGGCATCGTTTCCTCGACCGGCGTCGTGGCTCGGACTCGGGCACGAACTCGGGAATCGATCGCCGCGACCACGGCTCATTGCCGCGGGCCGGGACCGACAGGCCCGTCTGCCCGGCTCGCTGGTCCGCAGGCTCAATACGGCTCTGTGACATTCGTTGCATTCCGTCGGTCGTCATGGTCAATCGGTCGCTGTCAGAATCAAGTGCGAGCAGTTAAGGAACTTAGTCGCCATCCGGTGTGGGAGGCGGTGGCGGAGGCTTCTTGCGGGGCGCCGGTCCCCGGGACGGGCGTCTCGTCGTCGTTCCTGGTCCCGCCGCGTCCCCTTTGGGCGGTACGTCTGAGGATCGGCTTGGCTTGGGCTTTCGAGTCGTCTTGCCGGAAGTGCCCTGGTTGGCCGTACCGGCGGAGCCGCCTTCATCACCCTCCTTCGGAAGTGGCTTTCGCTTCGTCGCGGTCCTGCGTACCTGCGAACGGCCCGAAGCCGATCGGGATGCACTAGCCGAAGAACTCCGGCTACCAGCAGCTTTCGTCCCCCGACTCGAAGTCCGCTTCGCCGGCGCCGAAGGCAAACGGACCGCAGAACTGACGGCGTA
>JAADHY010000647.1 GCA_013151585.1 Planctomycetota bacterium | reverse complement strand
GTGGGACGCCCATCCCGCCGGTCTCTACCGCGGACCGCCCGAAATCGCTCGGCGGTTGGTCGCCGTGGGCGATCGCGTTTACGTAACTTTGGGGACCCAGGCGCCGGTGACAGCCCTTGACGCGGCTACGGGGCAGACCGTGAGGACCTATGCCGGTACGGAAGGGACTGGCGAGATCCTTTACCATGAAGGCCGGTTGTTCCTGGTCGCCGCCGGACCGGTCGCGCGGCCGGACCGCATGCTGGAACCGATCGTTCCGCCGGGTTCATCCATCACGGTTCTGGACGCAGCCACCGGGCAGTTGCTGTGGAGAAAGGCAGATGCGAAGGCGCTGTCCGGCACTTTGGCCGTCCATTCGGGACGTGTCTTTTACGTTGCCCCTCGAACAGTCGTTTGTCTGGACGCGAAAACCGGCGAGCTCATTTGGCGTGCTGAATATCCCGCTCCGCAAAAGCGGTTCGTTTGGAGGGCTCCGACACTCGTCGTCTCCGACGGCGCCGTCCTTTGTGCCGATCGACGGCCGACGCCGCCTTCGAACGTCGATGAAGCCACCGGCCAGCGCCTGCCGCAGTGGTTGGCCAATGCCGCAGCCCCGTGCGATCTGACCGCCTACTCGGCGGAGACGGGCAAGAGGCTTTGGAGCGCTCTGGCCGCCGAATCCTATTACACTCCGCCCGACATTTTCGTCCACAACGGCCTGGTCTGGATCGGCCAAACTCGAGCGCGGCAGGGTCCCGATTACACGGTCGCGCGCGATCTGATCACCGGCGAAATCAAGCATCGCATCCATCCGGACAAAGCCTTCCAGACGACGATGCCCCACCACCGTTGTCACCGCGATCGGGCGACGGCCCGCTACCTGATCACCGGCCGCACGGGCATTGAGTTCATTGATTTTGAGACCGGAGCGGCCTTCCGACATCACTGGGTGCGCGGCGTCTGCCGATTCGGGGTTCTGCCTTGTAATGGATTGGTCTATGCTCCGCCGCATTCCTGCGCGTGTTTCATCGAAGCGAAACTGACGGGATTCAACGCTCTTGCGCCGGCCTCGCCAACACGGAAGTTGCCGGATGTGATCCCCGAGAAGGACCGCCTTCGTCGCGGCTTGACCTCCCTCCGAACGGCCGAGCCAGCTCGGCAATCCGCCCCGCTCGATCCTCAACCCTCCGTCGACTGGCCGACCTACCGACACGACGCAGCACGCACCGGTGCCACGAAGTCCCAAGTCCCCACACGCTTGATGCGGCTGTGGCAACGGGAGCTGAGAGGGCGGCTTAGTTCGCCGGTGATCGCTCAGGGACAATTGATCGTTGCGTCCATCGATGGGCACACAGTCCACGCCTTCGACGCACAAACCGGCACAGTGGGATGGCAATTCACTGCGGGCGGCCGAATCGACTCGCCGCCGACGATTGCCGACGGGCTGGTCGTCTTCGGATCGGCCGACGGCTGGGTGTACTGCTTGCGAGCCAGCGACGGAAAGTTGGTTTGGAGGTTCCGGGCCGCGCCGGTGGATCGGCGGCTGGTGGCATTCAACCAACTGGAATCCGTTTGGCCGGTGCACGGCAGCGTGTTGGTCCGAAACGGATCGGTCTACTGCGCCGCCGGGCGTTCGTCCTACCTGGACGATGGCATCTTTTTGGTGCGGCTGGATCTGAAGACCGGCCGCAAGTTGGCGGAACGGCGGCTTTACAGTCGAGATCCGAAAACGGGCGAGCAGCCTGATGAGCCGATCATGTTCGAGATGCCCGGCATCTTGCCCGACGTGCTCTCGAGTGACGGCGATTTGGTCTACATGCGGCGTCACGGGTTCGATCCGGTGAGCCTGGAGCCGCGTCCGGCGAAGCGTCACCTTTACAGCCCGGCGGGATTCCTGAACGACGATTGGTGGCATCGCAACTACTGGGTCTTCGGCGAGCACTTTTACAGTGGCTATATCGGCTGGCGATTCGCCGGGCGCGAAGCGCCGGCCGGGCGGCTGCTGGTTTTGGACAAAGCCGCGATTTACGGATTTGCGCGCGAGCCCTCACGGCCTCGCGGAGCCGGGGTGCACCCGTATCAGTTGTTTGCCGTTGATCGGAACACGCTGCCCGAAACAGGTCCGCCCGACTACACCCGCGCCAGCCGCGATTACAACCCCCGCAATCCCAATCGCAAGTTCCTTTTGAAATTCCGATGGACGACGAAAGTCCCACTGATTGCCCGAGCCATGGTACTGGCCGGCGATCGGCTGGTCGTAGTGGGGTTGCCGGAAGACGCTTCGCGCTCGATGTCCGCCTTCGAGGGCAAGAGCGGCGGCCGCCTGTGTGTCGTGTCGGCAGCGGACGGCACGATCCTGAACAGTTATCGGTTGGATTCGCCGCCGAGGCTGGACGCCATGGCCGTTGCTAACGGGCGGCTGTATTTGACCACACAGCACGGCGAACTCCTATGTCTCGGGGACGGCCAATCGCTGCCCGATGCTGAAGGCCTCCCCCCTTTACCCGCTCAGTGATTTCATTACGGATACGGGGCTCTGACAAAGCTGTCTGCGAGGAGGGAAAGGCGGCTTGGCGGGAAAACGACCAGCCGGCGGTGCAAAGAAGGACACTGTGTCTGCTCGCCGCCACCATGCAGTCAAAGCTGCGCAGGGGTGCGTGAACGATGGATCGGCCAGATTGCCGGAATGGGACACGGGATTCTTGAGCATTCCACCGAAAGCCGTCCCCGCGCCCGACGGATGGGGCCGGATTCCAGACCGTAGCCGTCTTCGCTGGCCGGGTGATTCTTGGTCCCCGCTCCCGTGTCGCCGATTCGCAAGGCCGTCCCGTCGCTGGTCAGTGCAACCCCGCACGGTTCCCAACGACAGAGTGCCTATTTGACGTTCCCTTCCGGCGGGGTATGTTCGGTCTTCATGATTCGAGCCAGTTCCGAAACCACGTCGGGGTGTTCGGCGTCTATGTTGTGCTGTTCGCCCACGTCGCTCCGCAGGTCGTACAACTCAATCGGTCCGTCCGGGTTGCGGATTACGTTCAGCCGCACAGCCTTCCAATGTCCTTTCACCACCGCGAGCTTGCCGCCCTGCTCGTAGAACTCCCAGTAAAGGTGGTCGTGGCGTCGCTGCTGCTCCGGCCGGCCCAACAGCGTGGGAACCATCGAAATGCCGTCCGTAGCGGGAATTTCGCGAACGCCGGCCAGCTCGAGCAGCGTGGGAAAGACGTCCTGGAAGCCGGAGATCAGGTCGCTTGTTTTTCCAGCCGGCACGTGTCCCGGCCACCAAGCAATGAACGGCGTACGGATGCCGCCTTCGTAAAGGTCCCGCTTCCAGCCTCGCAGCGGTCCGTTAGAATCGAAGAAGTCGACCTTGTGGCCGCCTTCTTGATGCGGCCCGTTGTCGCTGGAAAACAGAACCAGTGTCCGCCGTTCGATGCGCAGTTCTTTCAGCAAGCTCAGGATTCGGCCGACATCCTGATCGATGTACTGCATCATGCGGGCAAAGCCTTTTTCCTGGGGTGGCCAGGGTTTGCCGGCAAACGGTCCCCAGTCGGGGACACGTAATCCGTTGCGCCCGATTCGAGGATCGCCACCGCCTTCGTTGTTGGCGTGCGGGATGTTCAGGGCGTAATAGACGAAGAACGGCTGGTCGGCGTTTTCGCGGATAAATCGCAGCGTGGCCTCCGCGATCAACTTGGGAGCGTAATCGACGGCCACGTCGGCCACGCCAGCCCCTTCGCGCGGCCCAGTGCGTTTGCGACGCCAGTCCGGGTAAAGGCGATTCCGCAACGGGACTTTCTTGCCGTTGCGAATCAAGAATTCCGGAAAGTAGTTGTGGGCGTGGTACATGTTGATGTAGCCGTAGAATTCGTCGAAGCCATGCCGCTGGGGATCGTCCAGCGGGGGTGGATTGCCCACGCCCCATTTGCCGAAACAGCCTGTCCGATATCCGGCCCGCTGCAATACTTCAACGAACGTGAGATCACTCTGTCGCAACTGGCCCGGTCCGTTACCGCGGATCCGACAATGTCCCGTGTGCAATCCCGTCAGCAAGACACAACGAGACGGGGCACAGACGGTCGAACCGGCGTAGTGACGAGTGAACCGCAAGCCCTCGGCGGCCATCCGATCCAGATTCGGCGTTTTCAGAATCCGCTGGCCATAACAGCTCAAGTCGCCGTAGCCCAAGTCGTCAGCGAGGATGTAAATGATGTTGGGCCTTTCCGGTGGGGATTCGGCCTTCAGGGCTACCGGCAGCCATGCGAGGCACACCCCGATCAAAGCGCACGTGGTTCTCATCTCAGCCTCCCGAGCGTTTCCTTCTGTGCCGCTCTTCCGACGCCCCAGCATTGATCCCAGAATAGCCAATGCGCGTGTTTTCGGCCACGAATTCGCTTTGCGCATGAAAAAACCCCAGACCGGAGGTCTAGGGCAATAGAAGATTCCGGCGATAACCTACTTTCGCGCTTGTGGGCACTATCATCGGCCCTGGGAGCTTAACGGTCGTGTTCGGAATGGGAACTCGTGTTTCCTCCCAGGTATAGTCACCGGAAAGGAGTGGATGCGCCAGGCAATGCCGCACTCATCCACTCGGGATTATTTTCTGGCAGCGGGCGATGGAACCGAACTTCTCTTGTTGAGTCCGGAGGTGGTCTTGCGCTTCGGCGGGCAGCCAGCAGGCTGCCTTTGGGAAGCCGCGAATCAGGGTGGCCAAGCTTTCGCCCGTTAGTACCGGTTAGCTAAGACGGTTACCCGCCTTACACATCCGGCCTATCAACCTGGTCGTCTTCCAGGGGGCTTCAGGACTGTCGTCCAACGAGACCTCATCTTG